>DATDFM010000155.1:0-15615 GCA_036522635.1 Candidatus Udaeobacter sp.
CGGGCGCGTCGCGATAATCACAGGTGCATGGCGCGGGCTTGGACGTGCTGTTGCAGCCCGTTTGCACGAGCGTGGGGCATCGGTAGCGGTGAATGTTCGCGATTGTGAGCGCGCTGAGAAGCTGGCGAAGGAAATCGGCGATCGTGCGTTCGCGGTTCCGGGTGATGTGGCCGCCGAAGGTGTCCCCGATGAGATTGCGCAGCGTACGGCCGAACGTTTCGGACGGATCGACATCCTGGTGAACAACGCTGCGCTTCCCCTTTCTACCCGGTTTCCTGATCTCACTGCAGAGGAATGGCGCAAGGCGATCGAGATCAACCTGACTGCGCCGTTCCTCATGACGAAAGCTGTTCTTCCAGTAATGCGTGCGCAGCATTATGGCCGCATCATTAATATTTCGTCCTCGGGTGGGCGGATGGTGAGCACGCTCGGCGGTGCGCATTACACGGCGTCGAAGGCCGGATTGCTGGGATTGACCCGCGCCGCTGCGAAGGAGCTCGGCAAATTCGGCATCACTGTGAACGCTATCTGTCCAGGCATGATCGACACTGAACTGACGCGCGAACATGCCTCGGACGAGTTGCTCGAGCGACTTGCCTCGACTTATCCAGTGGCACGTCTCGGCAGCGCTCTTGAAGTCGCAGATTTGATTTGCTTTGCCGCCTCTGAGTCCGCGGGCTACATCACGGGCGCTTCTCTGGATATTAACGGCGGCGACTTGATGATGTGATTTACGATGAGTCGTCGCTCCGCTGATTATCCACTAGGCCACACCGACGCCGAGCACGACCGGCTGATTCGGCAAGCTGCACAAGTCGCTCCCATTACCGAGAGATTTTTTCGCGAGGCGGGAATTGGATCGGGGCAACGCGTTTTGGATATCGGTTCGGGGGTAGGGGACGTAGCAATGTTAGTCGCCCGACTTGTGGGTCCTTCCGGTGAGGTTGTAGCCGTTGAGCGGGACCGCAACTCCATTGCCAAAGCCAGCGCTCGCGTCACTGAGGCTGGCTTTCACAATGTAAGCTTCAATGAATCGAATGTGAACGAGATCAAGGGTGAGAAACCCTTCGATGCAGTGGTAGGCCGTTTTATTTTGATGTACCTTCCCGATCCCGTCGCAACGTTGCGCTCAATTTCACAATTGGTGCGGCCGGGAGGCGTGATTGTTTTTCAAGAGCCAACCTGGGTGCCGGTGATTGCGCATTTGCAGGCGCTACCTCTGTGGTTCGCAACAGCCTCGCTCATTGACAAGACAATGCGGGTTTCTGCCAACCACGACATGGGAGCGGAGCTTTATTACACATTTGTCAAAGCCGGATTGCCCGAGCCTACTGTGCGCATGGAGCTGCCTATGGGAAAAGAACCCTACCTGGCGCGATGGTATTACGACACCTTGACCAGCCTGCTACCGCAGGTGGAGCAGTTGAAAATGCAAATCGAGTCGTTAGGTCCTCTTGACACCCTGGTGCAAAGGCTGCAAGCCGAGGTTGCGGAATCAAAGACTGTTGCATGCTGGTTTGCTTCTGTCGGCGCGTGGTGCCGCAAAGCTTAGCCTGGAAATGAAGAAGCGGAACAAACCAGCTGGCCAAAAACGGCTATGGCAGAAGCGGCGGTCGCCAATTAATCGCATCGGATTATTTGCTGCCGAACCGATCAGGCCAGGCACGCTGATTATCGAATTCAAAGGCCGTATTATCTCGTGGGAAACAGGCGCACTTATGTTACTGCGCGGCGCGAACCATGTAATCAAGTTCGATGCCAACCACGATCTGGATGCCCGGCCGCAATGGAGTGTCGCAGGGCACGTCAATCATGGTTGCTATCCAAATTGTGCCATCAAAAAGAGGCGAGGTGGTCTTTGGCTGAGTAGTATCCGACCCATCGAACAGGGTGAAGAACTCTTAATCGACTACGGTTTCGACTTGGGCGAAGAATTTGAGCCGTGCAGGTGTGGGCATCCCCGCTGTCGAGGACTAATGCTCAGAAAAAAGGATTGGCCGAAGCTGCGAAGAATAATGTCTAAAGTTTTTAAACAGAAGAGCCACATGCATAAGCATCTAAGCAGGCGGTGAAATCATCTGGCCGCTGGTTGCACGGGTAAGCTCATGAAACGGATATGGCCAATCATCGGCGTACGAGACGTTCCGCGGAGCTTCAAGTGGTATCAACGGCTTTTTGGCCAACCTGAAACGGCTCCGGGCCATGAGTACTGGGGTCAGATCGTCGATTCAGATGGAACTGTATTGCTGTGCGTCCACCAGTGGAGCACGCACCACCACCCCTCTTTGATGACTCCCGACCACGGAAAACCTGGCAACGGGTTGCTCTTGTTTTTCCGCGTCGATGACTACGACATGGCTCTGAAGCGCGCGCTCTCTCTCGTTGATCATTTCGAAGAGGAGCCACACCTGAACCCGAACACACAAACATTGGAATTCTCGCTTCGGGATCCGGACGGGTTCTACGTGACGATCAGTGCGATGTAACGGATCATGGAAATATTCGAGGTTCGCCACGGAGAATCTGCGATTCGATATTTGATGTCGTCAGTACAACCTGCCATAAGTTATTGTTTCAATTCATGATCTCCCCAGATTGCGCCCGGTGGCGGTTATTCGGCAGATTATCGATCTGCTTGTTAGACCCTGCATTATGAAAACATTCACCAGCATACTGATCGCTGGAATTGCGTTGTTGCAGCTTGGCGTTTCGACCGGCGCTTCTTCGGAGAATACAGCCGCTCGAGATCTTGCCGCGGCGAAGTCTTTGGCTTTCGGGGGAGTTGGAGTTGCCGGGCTGATGTCCGAAGGGGAGCGGAATTTGCGAGCAGTTTTAGCCCTGCCCGACGCTTCGCAGCAGCTGCAAGCTGCTTTCGCTCACGCGACATCGGCAGGCAAGCTCTACATTCTAGTTGGGCTGCGCCGGTGTGATCGTGCGGCGTATCAAAAAGCGTTAGACTCGGTCGGTCATCCTGGCGATGACGTTCAAGTCGTGCGTGGATGCATGGTCAGCAAAGAGCCTTTTCGGCAGACCCTCTCCCAGGTTCAAGATGGTCGATTCGATGATTATTTGTCCCGGCCACCGAGGTAATGGTGTTCCGCCGTTGTCCTTGACGGCCGAGCAAAACACCATTTGCGAGGGTTCCCGATCACTCAGCTTGCCACACCACCCGCTTACGTAGTAAAACGTCCCAGCCATGCAGGAGAACATTGATAGCATTCTCGACGCGGCGGAGCAGCAGGAGGCGAGTGACGTCTTTCTTCAAGAGAATGAGATACCGCGGCTTAAGATCAATGAGCAAATCAGTGTGCTGGGCCAAGAACCAATGTCGCCCGCGAAGATGATCGCTTTTTGGCAGGCCTGCGGCGGAAACCCGAATGGCGACGGCGACATGGATCGCGACAGTGGCTTCGTCTCGCGGACACAAACGCGCTACCGCGTGAGCCTACATCGCACCATGGGTCGTTTAGGTGCGGTACTGCGCCGAATTAAAACAAAGGTGCCTACCCTAAAAAACCTCGGAGCGCCCGAGTGGCTCCTGACTCGATGGGGTGCTCGCCAGCACGGCTTGATTCTTGTGACAGGACCAACTGGCTCAGGGAAATCCACCACCATAGCTTCTCTACTTCAATGGATGAATGAGAACCTGGTGCGACACATCGTGACGATTGAAGATCCAGTCGAGTATCAATTTACTGCCAATCGCTGTTATATCACCCAGCGACAAGTCGGGCGTGATACCGGCACTTTTGCGGCTGGCTTGCGAGCCGCTCTTCGTCAGGCACCCGACGTGATTTTTGTTGGTGAGATTCGGGATTATGAGACTGCGTTAACGGCCCTTCAGGCTTCGGAAACCGGACATCTTGTTGTCTCGACCATGCATTCGGAAAAGGTTGCGGACACGATGGAGCGGTATTTGAATCTGTTCCCAGCCGAAGACGCGAAGCATGGTACGAACCTTCTGGCGAACCAACTCTCGGGCGTTCTGTGCCAGAAGCTGGTTCCATCTGCTGACGGAGGTTTGCATTTGCTGGTGGAACACGTCGAAAACGCAGGCGCCATGCGAGACTGGATCGCGAGACGCGAATTGCAGAACATTGATGAGTATATCGCCCGCGGATCGGACCCTGCCGCTGTTTCATTCTTGCAATCGACGCTCGACGCTCTCAAAGCAAAGGTCATCACCGAAGAGACTGCCATGGCTTCAGTTAGCAATGAATCCGAACTGCGTCGCGCCATGAGGGGGATTGGCTAGGCGGGCATACATGACAACGTATCATTCTGAGCGAAGCGAAGCTGCAATGCAGCGGACGAAGTCCGCGAGGCCAGGCTTTCAATCTCAGGTCATCTCTTTCACCCCGTGTTCATCCAATCGAATGGCCAGAGCTGTTTCGCTTCGCTCAACATGACAAGATTGCTGAAATAACATGCAAAAACGTGACTTGATCGATTTCCTGGTGATCGCTGCACAGCAGAGCGCTTCTGATCTTCATCTAACAGCGGGCGCGCCACCGATGATTCGCGTGGCTGGTGTCATGAAGCCGATATCGGAAGACGCAGAGATATTATCACCCGAGGATACGCGGAGACTGGTGATCGAGTCTCTGAAGGAAGGACAACGGACAAAGCTGGAAAATGAGTGGCAGCTCGACTTCGCGTTGCAGGTTGGTGATCTCGGCCGGTATCGCGGGAACGCGTGCTATGTGTCCGGCGCGATTGAGGCCAATTTCCGACATATCGCGTCTGAGGTTGGCGATCTAACATCGTTAGGACATTCTCCTGTAGTGGATCGCTGGTGTGACGAGACACGCGGTTTGCTGCTCGTGACTGGCGCGAGCGGTGAAGGCAAAAGCACAACACTGGCGAGCATGGCTCAGACGATCGCCAGGCGGCGTTCGGTCAACATCATCAGTATCGAGGACCCGATCGAGTTTGTTCATTCGCAAGGGCAAAGCATTGTAAATCAGCGCGAGATTGGTTCCGACGCGCGCGATTTTGCGTCGGCGCTAAAGAACGCGTTGAGACAGGATGCAGACGTCATTCTTGTGGGTGAGATGCGGGATACTGATACGATGCAAACTGCGATTACCGCCGCGGAAACAGGGCACCTTGTGATTGGAACCATGCACACGAACGATGCGCCAACCGCCATTGGCCGCATTATTGATGCCTTTCCGAAGGAGGGGCAGCAATTCGTTGCCGCCCAACTTGCCTGGTCGCTTTTGGGAGTGGTATGCCAGTATCTCTTGCCACAAAGCAACCAGACTGGCCTGGTTTTAGCGACGGAATTGATGGTTGTAAACTCGGGAATCGAGGCGTGTATCCGAGACCGGCGTCTTTCTCAAATACCCGGACTGATCCAGATCGGGCACCCCGACGGCATGCATACCGTTGACGATAGCCTTGTGGAGTTGCTTATCGCCGACCGCATCAATCTCATGGATGCCATGTCTCACGCGCGGGACCCGAATTTTGTGAAAGAGGAGTTCCAGAAAGCGTTAAAGTCCCAGAGAAAAGGGTGGTTTGGCATCTTTAAAAAATAGCGGTCCGCCTCGTCGGGGTGTTGCAATCAAATCCGGCAAATCTTCCGATCGTTAATCGGCAATTTTCCCACGTATGACGCTGAGGGAATACGGCGGCACCTCGTATGAGGGTGATGCCTCCCGCGTGAACTGCACAGGAGGCAGACTTCGGATTGGATGGCCGTTTGGACCGTTGGCACGCCAGGCGTATTGCATCCGCGAAAATTGAAATGTTTGAACTGGGCCGACGAAGCTCACAGGCTGACCTGCGCCGGGAATCTTGAATTGCATGTTCAATTGAGCGGCGCGTTTGGGATCCTTATTGATTGCGAGCACGGCCCATTGCTTGTCCGGCCGCCGCACCGCATACGCAGTCACACGGCGCGTAATTTTCTGCGCCGCATTTTGGGTTTCGTTGATGGTGACACGGAATATCGCGTGCGGCTCGTTCACTGGTTGCATCCACTCTTTCGTAAGAAGTTGTGCGGCGTAATAAGTCGAGAGGCGGTTCAGTTGGTCGCTTTTGGGAGTGAGCTGAAGCATCATGAGATTGCCCCACGAACATTTGAGCTCGTCCTGAAGAGTGTTTGGTTCATAGCCGTACAGGTATGGTTTTGTGCCGCCTAACGACAGGAAAGCGCCAACTGCGTCCGCGTTGAAGAGCGCGCCTTCGATATCCACCTCCGGACGTCCGCCAAAAACAGAATAGCCGTATTCTGTCATCATCCACGGAATGTCTGACGGCACCCCGTCTCTGCGCAGGCTGTCCATCATCGCGCCAAGATGCTTTGGCACTTTCAATAGGAACGGCGCAGGATCTGCGCAGACATTATCGAACGGATAAAATTCGAATGAAAAAAAATCGAAAGGCACTCTCGTCGTTCGAATAGATGTCAGAAATCGATTCATCCATGATCGATTGCCAGACAGGTCCGCCCATGTGAGCAGCGCGTCCTCGAAACTTTGCAAGCTCGGCCCGCCAATTTTGAGTGGCGATTTGAGACCCATCAACCGCCGAGCAACTCCAGTGTACAATGCCGCATAATCCTCTGGCGAAGCCCATTGGCCGTCGGGTTCTTCGCCTACCTCGATTCCTTCCAGACTGAAGTTTCGACGCAGCAGATACTGGATCTCAGCTACAGCATTTTCAGGCGTGTCGTACAAGACGCCCACCGGAACGAGCACTGGTAAATTGTTAGTGAGCTTGCTTCGAAAAACAAAATCCAATCCAGGCTGCTCTGTATCGTAGTCAATGTCTTCGGCGCGATGCCATGGGTCGGTAGATGAAGTATAAACAATTGTCTGGCGGTGCCGATTGGGTGCGTGCCGAATGTGATCGTGAAACCGTTCATCCTTTCCAATTCTTCCGAGCTCAATCTCGCGGACCGCGAAGCCTAACGAGTCACGAATATCATGTGAAGGTTGTTCGCTGGTATGCGAACTCCGACTCATTAGAATTCGCACAAACTGAACAGCGCGGGGACGCTCTGTCAGTCGAACTAACTCACCGCCGCCATGAGCAACATCGATTTTTCCATTTGCGAACGGCTGCCAATCATCGTCACCGTCCGGGTGCAGATGCATCGGATCGTCACCGGGCCAGTAATCGATTCGATAACGCATGGCATACGGCGTTCCCCAATGAATCCGGATCGCATTGACCAATTTTAATTCGCCGAGATCGATCAGCACCCACTGCGGGTGAGCATCGTCTGATTCGCCGGTGAAGTGTGAGTCGAGATAAGGATTGCTCTTCCAGAACGAATTCGGGTCGCCGTCCGCGATACGAGAGTAACCGTCATCGTTTGCTTGATCGATGGTGTTTCCGCGGCGCGGCAACCGGTAGCCATAGGAAACGTTGATCGGTTCCCCGAGTGAATCATCGGACGTCCAGTATCCACAATTGTGAATCGCATCGCTCCATGTGCCGCGTGGGTTCCAATGCCATGCTTCGCCGCCTAGCTCGGTGCGCAATCGATATGTCAGCGGGCCGAGCCCGGCCGATAACATTTCCGTGATGTTCTTGTCGGTGAACATCTGTGCGCATTCGCCTTTTTCGTGACCGTCTATGCCGGCGCCTAATGTTTGTGTTGGGACCAATCCGCTTATGGGATGTTCGGCGGATACAACGGCGGAAAGTACGAGCGGTTTTTCAATTCCGAATGTGGGCGCAGCGATAATTAATTGGAGAGCTGCTGCGACGATCGCGGTGTTGCGTAGCCATTTTTCTTTTAGAAGGACCCCTGATCGCCATTTATTCACGGCGGGGTATCTACCCGTGAATCGGCAAGAATGAAAGCATGGTAGGACGGCGCGCTCCGCCGTCCGGACACCGCAGCGCGGCGTCACTATTGTTATCGCTGCGCCTTCTCTAATTGCTTCCGGACTTCGGTTTTTTCGTGACGCACATCGCTGAGATGACTTTGAAGAACTGGCAGTTGCGATTTTTGCGGATTTGGCTGGTGCAGTAGCGTTCTGCCGTTTTTTCCACCGCGATACGCCGGTCCGGGTTGCTTGGCTTGACCGATCTGAAGAAGTAACTCGTCTTCCTGTTTCTGAAGCTCGCCGTAGCGGGTTTGCAGGGCCTGTGTGCGATTGGTGGCGGCTTGTTGTTCCGCCAATGCCGCGGTGACCTTTGCGTCGGCGGCGCGCTGTTGACGTTGCGTTTCGTCCTGCTGCTTTTGATATGCCGCGTAATTGGCGGCCTGCTCGGCAGAATACGCGGCGGCCTTTTCCGATTGATAATGAAAGCGTTCCTGAACGTCCTTTGGGAGTTCGATGAAATAAAGCTTCGTGATTCCCGATTTCGTTTTGACAAGGATGCCATCCGGGTCGGTACGAGTGACAGTCGCGTCTTTGTATTCTTTGCCGTTAAGGGTTGTGAAGTCATCAGCGAGAACGGCTGATGCAAAAGATAGGATCAAGAACGTGAGTACTTTTGTGCTCATCCTTGCCTCAACAAAAACTGCGTTTTCTCTTCTGATATTTTAGAATTCTCAGGTCAAGCAGAATCCGAGTGGCCGCGGAAAGTCTCGTCCCGGTCTACCGTAATTGAGCGAAGCAAAACATCCCTGGTCTAATTCGCCGAAGGAGGAGCAATTTCATTGACTCGAAATGCTTTCCCGCTCGATCACAATGACACCATGAAATCGCTTGTTGCGTTAAGTCTTGCGTTGGCCCTTGCCGGGTGCGGTAAGCCGTCGCCGGCAACAAAGGTCGATCCGAACGGTCCGGTCGAGGTTATGATTCCGGATCATGGCGTGTACACGGGCGCGTTCATGGACTTTGGCGATGCTGAGGACGACGTGACGCTCGAAACGATCGAGGATTTCGAGGAGATGGTGGGAAAACATCAGGCCATCATCGTTTCATCGAGCTACTGGGGAGAACAAAATTTTCCTGCTGATAATCTCAACGTCATTTGGCGGCACCGCTCCCTGCCGCTCGTTTTCTGGTCGCCATGGGACAAGCCATATGAGGAAGATCATGGTCCAGACAAGTTCAGTCTGACTGAAATTCTTGCGGGAAAGTGGGACGCATACATCGACAAATGGGCTGACGCTGCCCGCGATTTTGGCCATCCAATGATTGTCGTATTCGGTGTCGAAATGAATGGAACCTGGTTTCCATGGTCAGGCGCTTATTACGGCGGGGCGCAATGGGTTCCGGAATACAAGAATTGGAAAGGCCCGGAAACCTTCCGGCGAGCGTACCGATACGTTGTGGACCGCGTCCGCGCGCGTGGCGCGTCAAACATCAAGTGGATGTTTCATACCAACAATTATCCGTATCCGTACGAAACCTGGAACAGTGCTGCAGCGTATTATCCCGGGTCTGATTACGTGGATTGGCTCGGACTCAGCGTTTACGGACAGCAATACAAGGATGAGCCGAACCCGGATATTCCTTCGTTGGTTGACTGGCCATACGAAGAAATGAGCCGTCTTGATCCGCTCAAGCCCATCATGATTGCGGAATGGGCGACTGGCGAATTTCCGCTTACCACTGCTCCGCCGAGCGCTATCCGCAAACCAGCGTGGATCAAGCAAGGGTTGGAATTGTTCCGTACCCGTTATCCGCGCCTCAAAGCAGCGCTTTACTGGCATGAGCGGTGGCAGAACGCCGACGGCTCTTACAGCAACCTGCGCGTAAATTCTTCTGTGGAGTCGCTTCGAGCGTACCGCCAGGGCATCGCGCATCCAGACTGGTTAGGCGATTTAATCCTGCGCCCGTTGCCGAAAACATAACGTGGTAGGGCGCGACCGCCGGGCTCGCCGGGGCCGCCCTACCATTTTATTCTCGGTAGCCTACCGTTTTGTTCTCGGTAGTAGACAAAATCTCCACTTGGCGACGTCTTGAAAGTAAAGACCGTGAAAAGGTCATGGAGCCCATTGCCAGCCATGAGAATTGGAGGAATTGCTTTTCTGAAGTTGCGCCCGGATTGGTTCTGTTCGCCCGTCAATGGGTCCAATCGGCCGCCGACGCGGAAGACATTGTTCAGGAGGCTTTTGTCAAGTTCTGGCGTCGGAACCACGACATTGCAAACCGTGGGTTGCTTTACGCGGCCGTTCGTTCTCTCGCGCTCGATTTTATCCGTCGTGACGCGAGGCGTGCACGGCGTGAGGCGACGGCCGTTGCCGAAGCCGAGGCGGCTATGGAGCCGCACTTTGAATTGGAAGATGACACGCAGTCAGCGCTCGCAGCAGCGGTGGAATCTTTGCCCTGCGATCAGCGGGAGGTGCTGGTCTTGAAAATCTGGAACGATCTTACATTCAACGAAATCGCCGGCGCTCTGGGAATTTCACATAACACAGCGGCCTCACGCTATCGATATGCGCTGACCAACTTGAAGAAAACTCTACAACCGCAATGAACGATTTTTCCGAGCTTGAAAAGGAACTGAAAAAGCTGCGACCAGCGCAGCCATCGGCGGTGTTGTTTGAGCGGGTAGGGGAAGCTCTGGGAAATTGTAGAGCATCTGTGTCAGACGCCAGACGTAAGCGATGGCGTTTCACAGAATGGAGCCGCCGGGCGGCGCGCGACATAGACGGAAAGCCCGTTAGAGCGAGAGAACGGGAGCGAATGAGTCAAACGCCCTACAGCAATTGGTGGTCGTTAGGTTTCGGCCTCGCTGCGGCGGCGGTTTTGGTTTTGTTCGCGGTGGTCACAATGGAACGTCGGCAGGAGCACCAGGAAACGGTGGCGCAAAGTTCGGCAGCTCCCGAAACGCGAGCGGCACCGATCGAGACGGAGCAATCAAACCCCCGCAGCAAGTTCGTTCCGGCCGGTGGCACGAATCTGGTCTACAACGCGCGCGACGAAGGATTGCATTTTGCTGACCGCTCAGGACGACCGGTCCGACGCGTTCGCTATAACACGCAACAAACCTGGCGGTGGCGCAATCCGGAAACGGGCGCGTCCCTCCGCGTTTCCTATCCCAGTGAGGAAGTCGTGCTGATCCCAATCTCAGTTCAATGAAATCTTGTAGTCCTGATCATGCTCATGCTCGTAGTCGTATGGACTCGTCGGCTTCGAGCAGAAGCACGAATAAGAAGAAGCCTGTCAATAACAAACCATGAAAATAAAATCCATATTCACTGCGACGCTAATCGCGTTGTTGCCGATCGCGGCATTCGCACAACCATCACCTGCGCTGCCACAACCGCCGCAACCCCCCCGTCCACCGCATCCTCCGGGAATGCCAGATCACCACGAGAAACGTCCGAAGGTTCCGGTCACATATCTCGGTGTGGACACTTCGCAGGTGCCGACTGTTGTGAGTGACCAGCTTGGTTTGGCTAAGGGATTTGGTCTGGTCGTCGACTATGTTGAGCCGAACAGCCCCGCTGCAACTGCTGGCGTTCAGCAAAACGACATCCTCAAAATGCTGAACGATCAGATTCTCATCGAGCCGAGCCAATTGCGAAAGCTGCTGCAAACTTTCCCCGAAGGAACGGAAGTCACGCTCACCGTTTTGCGCAAAGGACAGGAACAGAAGCTCACCGCTAAGCTGGCCAGGAAAGAAGTGCAGCAGCGACGCAGTGCATTCCCTGAGGGAAACCGCGACTCGCATTGGGATTTCGATGCCACCGGCGATCTGAAGGAGCAAATGCAGGATCTCAAGGAACAACTCAAAGAGCAACTGGGCGATCAACGCGGCATTGTTCGCGAAGCAGTCACGCAAGCTCACGAAGCAGCCAGGCGCGCACGTGACGACGCCCGTCGAGCAGCAGACCAGTTGCGGATTTTTTTTGAAGACGACGGGGCGGTCAAGGCCAGCAAGATCGATTTAGGCAAAGCACAGATCGTTTTTTCCGACGACAAAGGCGAGATCAAATTGGCCAACGTAGACGGGAAGAAGCTTCTCACGGTCAAGGATCCGCAAGGCAAGTTGCTTTTCAGTGGTCCAGTCGAAACCAAGGAAGACGTCGACAAGATGCCGGCCGAAGTGCGTGAACGTTACAACCGATTAGAGCAAAGTGACTTGCCCACAGTTGCACCGCAATCCAACACAGATAACGCGGACGAAAATGATGCGGACGATGGGGATGACCAGGACGATGATAATGACGACGAAACCGGTGACGTTTCGCAACAGGTTTCGTTTCAATCGGCTCCGCACCAGGTAATTCCTCAACCAATCTCGTTTTGAGGGGCAGAAGGAACCCCGCCGAGCCCGTCAATGCAGCGTCACGTGTAGTGCCGCTGTGCTCAGCGGAATTCATGTAACCAAGTCTGGAAGGCTGAGCATTGCCCACGCTTCCGCCGCTGTAAGATTGTAACCATATTTTCTTGCCGATAAAAATTAACGTGCGTATAACGGACGCGCGTGATGCTACGGGTCTTGTTGCTCACCGGAATCATTGCGTCCGTATCTCCGCTATTTGGTCAAACATCCTCGCCGTCGGCGGTGGCTGCCGGCAATGGTTCCGCGGCAGCGTCGCGAGCGGCGCCGTCACTTGAACAACGCGTAGCTGATCTTGAAGCGTACATAACAAATTCCCCGCGCGGAGCAGATATCGGGGTAGCCGGCAGCTCGAACATCGCTGCGCCCGGTCCGAGTTATAACGCATGGATGATGACGTGCGCGGCGCTAGTGCTTTTCATGACCTTGCCTGGCCTGGCGCTGTTTTATGGCGGTCTAGTGAGAGCAAAAAACGTGCTTTCCGTTCTGGCGCAATGCCTTGGGATCGCCGGACTAGTCACTATTCTTTGGTGGGCAGTTGGTTACTCCCTCGTTTTTTCACGAGGCTGTCCGTTTATGGGCGGATTTAAATTTGCGTTTTTGCGCGGGGTCGATGCGCAACCGAACTCTGATTATTCGTACTGGGTTTCACAGAATGTTTTCGCGATGTACCAACTCATGTTCGCCATCATTACGCCGGCTTTGATCATTGGTGCGGTGGCGGAGCGAATGAAGTTCGCGGCGGTGCTTGTCTTCGCTGCCATCTGGATGTTCGTCGTCTATTTCCCGATCGCACACATGGTCTGGGGAATCGACGGCTGGATGAACGGGTTGTCGAATCCCAAGGCAAAAATCACCGCAATCGATTTCGCCGGCGGAACCGTCGTTCATATGAGCTCAGGTTGGTCGGCGCTCGTGTTGTGCGTTCTTCTCGGGCATCGGTTGGGATTTAGGAAGGAAATCATGGCGCCGCATAGCATGGTCCTTTGCATGGTCGGAACGGGTCTACTCTGGGTGGGTTGGTACGGCTTTAATGCAGGTAGCGCTCTTGCGCCGGATGCGATCGCGGCAAACGCATTTACAAGCACAACACTCGCGACCGCGGTCGCCTCGTTCACGTGGGCTATGCTCGAGTATGCGCTACGCGGTAAGCCAAGTGTCCTTGGCTTTTGCTCCGGTGCCGTGGCCGGGCTGGTCGTGATAACCCCGGCGTGCGGATACGTCGGGCCGACCGGCGCAGTGCTGATCGGGATTGCCGCGGGAATCGTCCCATTTTTTGCGTGCACAAAACTCAAGGGTTGGCTCGGTTATGATGATGCGCTTGATACGTTCGGCATTCACGCTGTGGGTGGAACACTAGGCGCGTTTCTCACCGGTATTTTTGCCACGGCGAGCGTCAATCCGAATCTTGCGCTAAGCACCGCCGCCTCGCTCAATCCAGCCACACAAAACGGCCTGGCACGAATTGTTGGTCACACACTCTGGATCGAACAACTAAAAGCAATTGTCATCACGATCATGGTGGCTGTGGTGGGAAGCGCGATTATTGGCGCGCTCGTAAGAGGAGCAATCGGGTTGCGGATTCCGCCGGACATCGAGCGGCAGGGACTCGACATCAACGAACACGGCGAAGAGGGCTATATGGCTACGGGTTGACATTTCTACACAGCGAACTTCTTTTCGCGCCAGGCGACTGCGTACAAAATCGGAATGATGAAGGTTCTCGAGCTCCGCAAAAAGACAAAGAAGTCGTTAGGCAAGAAATTCGATATCCGGCAGTTCCACGAAGCGGTCTTGGGCAACGGCAGCGTTCCATTCGACGTACGTGAGGAGCTGGTCGATAGCTGGATCAAATCGAAACAGGCTGGCTAAGGCGTGCCGGATATGGACCGCGATACTGAACAGCTCAATCTTCTCGCGATATTCCACTACGTTGTCAGTGGCCTTGCCGCGCTATTCTCTTTTTTACCGCTGATTTATACAGCGATTGGCGTCATCTTCATATTTGCCGCGCGGCACGGAACCGCGAAACCGGGCGAAGAATTGCCGCCTGAATTCCTTGGTTGGATTTTCGCTGTGCTCGGTTCGCTGTTATTCGTAATCGGAGTCGTAATGGCGATTTGTATTCTCATTGTCGGCCGCTCACTTGCACTCCGCAAGCGTTACACGTTTGCACTCGTCATCGCCTGCATCGAATGCCTGTTTTTTCCCTTTGGGACAATTCTCGGAGTCTTTACAATCGTCACGCTTTCACGTGAGTCGGTGAAGGCATTATTCCCTAAGGCAATGGCGCAAGCTTCGGCTTCGGCTTGAAATGAGGCCCTGACATTCACAAATCAGGTGATCGACTCCTCATCAAAGTACGGCGCGCGCGCTCGATGCTCGAACACGCGCGCAATGGTTCAGGAATAAAGATTAAGTTAGATCAGTTCCCGGTATTGGGGTTGCCTCTGGTCATCTGTTCACGCTGCAATTCTTCGGCACTCGCTCTTTTCACGTTCAAAGTGCCCGGCTGCGTGTTTTCGTCAGAAACTTCGACCCAACGACCGCCTGTATGACTCCCAGTGGCCGGCGGCATCCAGACCATGTGCTTCCCTTTCTTTTGCCCGGCGGCTGCTGTTTGCCCCGCTGTCGCCGGTTTTAGATCAAAGTTCAACTGTGTCGCCTGGTCCGGTCTTGCAGTCGTGTTGCTGATGGCAGCCTTCACTGCACCATTCACTACAAGTGAAACTCGGTAAACGCCGGGTGGCAGACCCTGTGAAAGATAGTGACCCTTCGCGTCGGTTTTAACTGTGTTGAAGAGCTTTTTGCCGTCTTTCGACTCAACTCGAACATCCGCGCCTTTAATCGGTTGTCCTTTTGCGTCCTTCACAACCCCCTGAATGCTTGCTGGTCCGGCCCAAGCGGCCACAGCACACAGAAAAAACGTCATTAACCCAACCTGCAATGATTTAATAAACATAGATGTATAAGATATATTGGTTCACCTGTTCCTACAGGAAAAAAGAGGCGAAGTTCCGACACATTTCGCCGAATGAGAAAAAAAGCGAAGTTTCCGCGAGTGGACTGTTACTAATCGCAGCCCATGCGCAGCTGGCAAAAGGGACAAACTAGAAACATTTTTTCCAGGCCATGCCCCATTACGACGCCTTCATCGCTTCGTCAGCGATTTCAAATGATTATCTATGAGGGGCGTATGTCTGCATGTTCGACTCCGAATGCTCGTTTCCCTTGTCGTCGACTTCCACCCAAGTACCGCCGATGTGACTGCCGGTACGATTTGGCACCCATACCATATGCTTTCTGGCCTTTACAGTGTTATTGGCTTGGGACGTTGGTTTGAAATCGAAATTCAGCTGAGTCGGTTGATTTGCTTTGGCCTGAGCGTTCATAATTGATGCCTTTACC
>DATDFM010000156.1:0-21030 GCA_036522635.1 Candidatus Udaeobacter sp.
GTGATTGGGATAAACGAAGATTGTGAAATCATTACTCCCCACGATTCTGCTGATCGCCGGTTGCACTGCCAATACTTCCTTGTGTGCAGACGCGCAGACACAAACCAATGCTTCGTCAATAAATTCAACCGCAAACAAGAAGGATTTTGTTCATCTAGCTCCGCATTCTGATGCGGACGCCAGGAAATCTTCACCTATTTTCCGTCTCCAGCGATACCAGCTCAGTATCGATTCGCCACAATAAGTGGACAGGCCCTGTATCAGTTATCCGTCGATGCGCAAGGGAACGTTAACCAAATCAAGATCTTGAAGAGGATGGGAGTATTCGGCGATTGGGTTGCTGATGTGACGGCGCTGAAAACTTTCATTCGCTGGTGGGCCAAGCCCGGTCCACCTCGCGTGGTCGATATCCCGTGGAGTATTAATCCCGGCTATCGTTATATTACCAACGAAGGATCGCACATCCCGAGACATTGACGGTTCGCTTTATAGAGTCGCGACGAAATCTCCGATCGATTTAAGAATCCTTTGATCCACATCTTCTTGCGTTTCACCCGTTGCCTCGAGTTGGCGCTTTGGCATACGCAGGGAATGATCGCCGCCTTCGACCAGATGCAACGAGTTTGGCGCCTTCACCCCGGGACGCACGCGCTCCAGGAGATCCAGCGGACAGAGCGCATCGCGCGTACCTTGCACAAACAGGATCGGCGTAGTCAACGCGCGTAAAACTTCGTCCCGAAGTTTTGTGCGGTCGCCCATGGCGCAAAGGGGATAGCCAAGACAAATCAGGCCGTCAACTTTTTCTTCGAGCGACACGTGGCAGCCGATGCGGCCGCCCATGCTCTTCCCGATCAGCAATATCGAATCCGGTTGATGTTTCTCCCGCGCCGCTTGCACCGCGCCGCGATGCGCTGCGATCAACTGCGACAATGGATCGGGTCGTTTTCGCCCTGCGCGCATGTAATCGTAATCGAAAGTCTCGACCTCGCCGATTTCAGATAGACGTCGTTTCCAATTTTGCATCCACGGATGCGAGGACGGTGCACCGGCCCCTGGAGCAAGAAGTAGCAATCGCCGGCTCACCGGAGTTCCTTGCGCAAAGACTCAGTCCAACACTGCGGTCGCTTCGATCTCGATCAAAAACTCCGGATCTGCCAGCGCCGAGACACCGATCCAGGTACTTGCCGGGGGGTTCCCCGATGAAAAGACTTCTCGTAGAGCAGTGCCCACCGCTGTTCCGCACTCGGCCTGATAATCCACGATGTATATCCGTAGAGCGACAACATCTTTCAGGCTCCCGCCGGCCGCTTCCATTGCCTTCCCAAGGTTGCGGAAAGCTTGTCTGGCCTGCTCGAGAACGCTGTCTCCGCCAACAATGTTCTTGTGTTCATCCCAGGCCGTTTGTCCAGAGATGAACACCATCTTTTTCCCGGTGGCGGTCACCAATTGCGAAAACCCATGTGGTAAGCTCGGGAACAAGCTCTCGGGGCTAATGAATTCTTTTGCCATAAATCAGCGACGGTCGAGCCGACGGGTCAGACGGTCGGCCTGACCTTTGGAGGATTCGATGGACGAGGTGATCGACGCAAGTGCATCAGGGCGAAAAATAAAGTGACTAAGAAGATGACAAACACAAAAAGCGCCAGGAGAAAACCGGTTATTACAACGGGCACCCATCGGTAGGAAAGCGGATTGTCCATCAGCCAGAAGCAATAGGCAGCCGCAATCAAAGCAAGCACGCCAGTCCCCACGGTGCTCGTCAAAACCAGCTTAGTTTTCATAACTCCGAAAATCGTGAATCGTCGATTATTTCGCCGCAGCTTTAGCCTTCTTCGCAAACTCTTCCCATGGTTGCAATTTCCAAGGATGTATTTCGTACACAAAAATTCCGGACTTTACTGCCGGATCGTTCGTCACTATCGCTTTTGCCTCTGTCTCGTTCGCAACTTCCAGCAGGACAGCTCCACCTGCGTTGTCGGTGAGAGGACCTGCTAGTTTCATCGAACCCTTAATGTAAAGACTAAGCATATATTTTCCGTGCTCCTTGAGTGGTTGTTCCATCACCGATTTTCCGGTCAACCACGCCGGACCCGGACGATAGAGCACAAGGTAGTTCGCTTTGCTTGTTGTTTCCTGTGGATTGGCCGTTCCGACAGGGCTCTGTGCCGGGCAATATATCGGCGTAAGGCCGAGTAAAAAGAACAATGCGGCCATTCTCATTTTCGAATCATCGGTTAGGTCGCATCCTCACGCATGTGCAAAAGTGGAAACCTGGTTGGACTTCTTACCTCAATTGCTGAGTGCTGCTGCGACCGCACGATGACAGGACCGTAGCCAGACCATCAACGGATGACACGGAACCCAGAATTTTATTTCTCGACCTACCGGCATGCGGGAGCTCGTGGCTGGAACAATCATCAAATCGAGCGGCGTCCACATAGTGATGAAGCGAACCTGGTCGAGTACCTGAGCGTCACTATTGAGATCGCGGAGGAATGCGCTGTCGGGACGCAATTGAGCCGCGCCGGGCCATCGCCGAGATTCTGGAGGACAAAAACCTGCCCACCAAGTGCCATGTTCCGGCACAGAAATCGCAACAAAGCGGTCCACACGGGCGATACCGCCCAGCCGTTGCAAATAGTAGCGGCAAATGATCCCGCCCATACTAAAGCCAACGAGATCGCACCTCGTATCATGCGGCACATTTGCGTTGATGAAATCTGAAAGCTTCTGCGCGAGAACTTCATTGCCGACCTGACACCCACTTGGCGAAAGCGTTGGTGTAAGAACCGTCCAGCCGTCGCGCTGCAGGGCACGCGCCATCGCCTGCATTTTCGTGGCGTCATCTTGGAAGCCATGAACGAGAAGGACTGGATTTGGATGTACCATAATGTGCGCGGCATTCTTCGCAGGGAGTCTGCTTGCAGTCATTAGAAAAAGGGTAATGAGCAGGCGCAACAAAACTGCTCGGTGTCGAACGTGCATTAACGGTTTACCGCGGTGGCATCATCCATTTTATCTCTAGGCCAGGTCGGCAAGCGCGGCATTCGACGACATGATGCGCTCAAGCGCTGCCGATCCCACGGAGAGCATCTCGAAATCTTGGAACTCGAATCCGGGAGCAACGGTACAACCCAGAAAGCTGTATTCTCCGAGCGGCCTTGCTGCCTGCCAACACATGGCCGGGATCACGCACACTGGATGAACATTTGAAGCGCCTGTCCCGATCACGTTTCTATGCACGATGTCTTGGCTATCAATCCAATAGAGCTCCAGTGGATCTCCCTCATAAAAGTGCCAGGTCTCATCGGATCGGACCCGGTGCCAACGCCCATGCTGACCCTTCACGAGTAAAAAATAAATCGTGGTCAACGCGGATCGTGCTGATCTCTCATCTAATGGCTGAACTTTGTGCGGGGATCGGAAAACCTCCCGGAAATATCCTCCTTCGGGATGAGGCTGCAGACCAAGCTCGCTGATCAGGTCCTTTGCACGTTTATGCACCGTCTTGAATTGCCTGTATGCCTAACAAAAATAGAGAAGCCGTACCGACCGTCATGGCTACATCAAACATCGCACATCGAACGTTAAACATTTGGTCCTTCGCATCATCGCCTTTTCAAGCGGTCATTGAAGATTCTATCGCCAGCGTGCCTTCGGCAAAGCGCGCTCGTCGCGTGCGATCGCCCCACGAAGATAGAAATAGAACCAAACGCAAGCGAGACTGACAGCAATGGCCAGCGCGCCGAAGACGTGTGCGCCATGCTCGGAAAGTCCCATGAAACCGGAAGGCATGTAACGAAAGCTCTGTTGAAATGCGACCAATGGGCCGCGCTGAAAAAGCATCGCCGCACCGGGAAAGAAAAATAAGCCAGCGACGGCCAAGACTTCCCAAGGATTGTTTTTACGCCGCGTTGGACCCCGTCCTGAGCTCTTCGTCATCTAAAGAGACACCAATAAGCTACGGCAGAAGGTCGTGGCAAGGGGACTAAGACTGTTTCGCCGTTCAGGACTTTTGGATCGTTGTCCCTTGGCCGTGGACTAACTTCCATTGCCCGTTCTCTCGAACGAAGACGCGCGTCCATCGGCGCTGCTCGTCTATCGCTCCGTCCAGGTCCTTGCCTTTGGCAGTGGAGCGATAGGTCACTATGGCGGTGTCCCCGTAAATGCGGACTTTGATGTCATCCGCGACCAATGAGTCGAAATCCACGTGCCCCGTTTTGCGGTCCTCCAAGTACTGCGCGCGATCCTCGACATTCCCGTGCGGCCGGAAATGGACGTAATCCTTATCCAAGACCTTTTCCAAGAAAGCAATGTCCGGTTTGACAATAGCCGCATTGAGATCCTTAACGAGTTGAGTCAGGTCACGCTCATCGCTGGCCTGATCGCCAAAAACGAGGCCACAAGCCGTGAGCGCGACAGCTGTGATTGCGAAGAGATGCTTCATGATCCTGTTCCTTCCCCGGTTGACTCGAAAAAATAGATCATACTCATACGAAAGCAGAATGTTATCCGGTCTTGTCGCTTTCTTTCCGGCGATGCCGCACCTGCATGAAGGGTGCATCGTGCATCTTTCGTCTAACCGTTGCGAGATGGCCATTCGCCGCAGCGACCGGTCGTCTATTGAGGTTGTACTTAACCAGCCCCCTTGTCCCGGTGCCGCTGTGGCGCGTGCTGCGCATGGTGCTCGAGCCATTGCTCGATCGGTTCGTCTCTTAGTACGAACCGAAACCCTTGCGCTGTATTCGCGTCAGTCGTCTGTTGCACATCGAGGTCCCCGAATGCCACCGTGTGCGGCACGGACTTCGTTCCACCTTCTTCGATCGTGATGAAATGGAGCTGATCGTTGACGCGCCAGTAGTCTGTCACGGTGTACGTCGTACCGTCCTTGAACACCAACTGCGGGTGGGAAGGCGAGGCACTGCCGACAAACACGTACGAGGGCGATAGCGGGACGAAATTCCAGACTGGATAGGGAACGGGATCAGGATAGGGAACAGGATACGGGAACGGAACGGGAGCGCAGTACGGAAGGAATATTGCCGGACGGGGTGCGAACCAACGCACGGCAACCACTCTCACCCGTGGTCGTGCCAACGGCCGCGGCGCGGCATGTGATTGTGAAAAGACCACTCCACTCGAAACGAGCAGCCCGAAAACCGCGCAACAAATCGTACGCCGCATGCGTTATCCTCCGCGCGAAGCACGCTGTCTTGATTGTACGCCACGATCGAACGCCATCAACCGTCGACTGTGGCAACATCGCGGTTAAATCAAACATCGCACATCGACCATCAAAGATGTCGTTGGTTGGCTGAAGCGCCTGGTGAAACCTTTTGCAGTGCAACACGAGTGGTTCTGCTGAAAAATTTTTGGCCGCCCGTTAGTAACAACACCGCTGCCATGCCGCCAACACCCGCAGCGACAAACTCGCTCCACGCCCACGAAACGATCGCGATCCAGAGCACATAGACACCAGCCAAACCGAATACAACCCACGCAACAAGAACGCGTGCGGCTGGAGCAGTGAAGTAGCACAACACAATCATCAGAGCGGCGGCAAAGGCGGAAAAGAACCGAACCAGCCAAGCGTCGAGAGTCTCAAACCACGCTGCGACGCACATACCAGAAACCATCTGGTCTGCAGGGCAGAAGCAATTCGCAACGCCGTGGGCAACCATGCCGGTGAACAGCGCAGCGACCCACGCTGCGATGCCGACTATTGGCAGCAATATCCAGCGAAAAACGCGCATGGGCCTAACAAACCACGCAATCAGGAAAATAATTTCGGCAGGACGTTCGCCACGAAATCGACCAGACCATGGCCGATCATGTTGGCCACGAGATCGCGGCGCCAGAGATAGAACCCGGTCAGGATCAGGCCTGCTGCGAATGCAATGAGAATATTGGCCGCGCCGCCCGACCAATGGCCAAGCGAAAAGATCACCAGCGGAATCGCTACGGACAAAAACCGGCCGAGTCCAATCAACTGCAAGCGTTCGATCGCGTAGCCGCGATAGAATAATTCTTCTACTACTCCGGCGCGAAAAACGATGGCGGTGATCAGCCACAGCGGCAGTTTTTCGAACGCGGCAGAGCCCGGACCGTGTCCGTAATGGGTGAGGGCGGCCAGCCCGCCGATGACGAGTGCTGACACGCTCGCAATCACGAATCCCCACAAGATGGATTTCCACCAGTGTGCGGTGCCGATTCCAATTGAACGCAAAGACAAATGTTCGCCGCGCCTGATGATTACAATGAGAGCCAGCGCGCTTACCCAGATCAAAGTTTCCTTTAGAACGGCGGAGCCAAACGTGGTTTCAGGAACAAAGAACACGAATACCTGGCGAATCGCGAGCATCGCGAAAAGTGAGAGGGCCAATCCTGCCCATGTGGCTTTCGAGACCTTCGTGGGCACAGACGGTTGCTCAGGTGTAAGAGCGAATGATGCGCCGACGTTATCTGTTTGCATGAGTTTTCTTTAGGATGCGGAAATGGGCCGTTTGGATTCAAGAAAGATAATCAGGTGCCGACGGTATTCGCAGATCGTCCCCTTGCGTTGCTGTAGCGTTTGCTGTCGTCAGCGGATGATGGACATCACGATTCGGACGGAGTGCACGCAGTGACGCGCTCTAGTAAAAATTTCCTGGTCTCCTGGTTTCCAGATTCATTCCAAGTCGGTTCCCTGCCGCTATTGCACGGTCACAACTGTGCCGACTGGAATTTCGGAGAAGAATTTGCGCGCGGTATCTTCCGGCAATCGGATACACCCATGTGATGCCGGATAGTTCGGCACGTAACCCGCGTGCATTCCAAAATCGAGACAGCTCAGTCGCATGAAATACGGCATCTCGACATGGTAAATCGTGGATCGATGATTGCGTTCCTTGTTGGTGATCACAAACTCGCCGCGCTTCGTCGAGTAGCCCGACCGGCCGGTGGAACACCGCGAGTGATAAATCGGCACATTATCTCTCACAAGAGCGACACTTTGCATCGCCAGAGAAATCTCGACCCGCAACTTATCGGGCGCAGGTCCACCGCCGAGAAGAATTTGCGCGGACCGCCAGTGGCCGGTCTCGGCGGCGACATCGAGTGCCGACATTTTGTTGCGGGTGGTTAGGCGCGTCCGGTTTGCTCCGCCATCGATCAGCGTCTTCAAATAATCGACCTGGCCAAGACCAGAGGCGAGCATCAGCATGGTTACGCTGCGATCCTCTTCGATATAGCTGCGCAACCCGTTTGGCAGCAGCGCCAGAAAATCTTTATCGCAACGGGACGGCAGAACTGTGTTGGGATCTGCTCCGCAATTCAACAGCGTATTAAAGAGAGACACATTGCTGCTGGCGATCGCGTACGCGAGAAACGGCACGTTCTTGCCTTCGGGTGTAGGAGGCGTCGAGTTCTTGCTGAGGAGCAACCGGACTTCGTCGTTCTTGCCCGCTTGCAGCGCTCTGGACAATGCGCGTCGGGTGCTGTTTGTCCAATCCGGCATCATCGGCAAACGCTGTTCCACGGTTTTAATGATCTCCGGTTGCCCGCCGTCGAGAGCAAAGCTCAGAAGGTCTTGTCCATCAGTACACGGTTTTTCCGGCTGAAGATTGGTTGAGCGCGCCAGCAGCAATTGGAACATTTCCAGATCTCCGTGCATTGCTGCCGCCATTACTGGCGTAAATCCGTTCTTGTCGGCCAGATCAACAGTCGCGCCGGCGTCGAGAAGCCGGCGCCCCGTCTTCCAATCCTGTTGCGACGTCGCGATCAACAATGGCGTGCGACCTTGTGCGTCGCGTCCATTTGGATCGACGCGTTCCATCAGATACAAATCGACGAGCGAATCGCGGTGAATCGTGACGGCGCGCACCAGTTCCTCCGGCGAAATGATGACGCGCGAAGAAGGCTCGGGACCAATAGCGATGGCCCACAAAAGAATTAATATCAGGGCTGCAACGCCTGCTCGTACGACAAATCGCCTGTGGAAGATGCGCATATTGAGGGCTGGGCCGCCAATTATACGATTTTCGTCAAGGAACCTGGCACGACTGCGGCGGAACTGCGAGTGCGTCTTTGAGTCAGGCCGCCACTGGGCCGTTTCGGTCCTGGGTACGGCGACTGGACGTTGCGAGTTGAACGTTGCATGTTGGCCACTGTCAAAATTCCAACCTATGCGTTTGTCCATTTTCGCTCTTTGCCTTGCGCTGAGTACTTCGTTTGCGGCGCAACCGGAGGCTGTGCCCAGCGGTGCAAGTCCTCTCAATCCATCCGCAGCTGAAGCAGGCAAGGACGTCGTTCATCAATTAAATAATGCTTTCGCAAAAGTATTCGAAAGCGTCGCGCCGGGCGTTGTGATTATCGAGACTTCCAAGAAAAGCGAAGTCAGCGACAGTTCGTCGCTGGACGATCTGTTTTTTCAAGGCCCGCCGGATGAAAACAGGCCCCGCAAGAATCCCGGCGCGCCTCGATCGGTTCAAACTGAAGGCTCGGGCTTCATCGTGCGGCCGGATGGCTACATCTTCACGAACGTGCACGTGATCGAGGATGCGGACAAGATCGACGTGAAATTGCAAGATGGCCGTGAATTTCAAGCACGAGTGGTCGGCGCCGACGAGAGGACGGATATCGCTGTCATCAAAATTGAAGGAAAAGATTTGCCAGTCGTCCAGCTTGGCGACAGCGATGCAGTGCGCGTAGGGCAATTTGCGTTCGCCATCGGCGCGCCATTCAAGCTCGATTATACATTCACCTACGGTGTGGTCAGCGGAAAAGGGCGAAGCAAATTGCTTCAAACGGGCGGCTATTCCATCTCAGATTATATCCAGACTGACGCGTCGATTAATCCGGGCAACAGCGGCGGGCCACTGTGCGATATCGACGGGAAAGTGATCGGCATGAACACACTGATCAACGGAATGAATCGCGGACTCGGCTTCGCCATTCCAATCAACATGGCCAAGGACATCGGCGGCGAACTAATCGCTGGTCGCAAAATCGTGCGACCCTGGCTGGGCATTCGAATCGAAACGCTTGGGGATGATCCCTCAATCCGTGAGTTGTTTAAAGGCGCAGACAAAGGCGTCATTGTTCGCACAATCGAAGCGGACGCACCGGCATCAAAAAGCAACCTGCGTCCGTTCGACGTGATCACACAGGTGGACGGAAGTGTGGTCACCTCCGATTCTCAGTTGCAGCATGAAATTTTGAAAAAGAAGGTTGGCCAGAGCGTCGAGCTGACTGTTTGGCGGAAGGGCCAGGCACTGAAGGTGCCTGTGAAAACTGGCGAATTGCCAGACGAGATTACGCGTGCGTCAAATCAACCGGCTCAACCGAACGAACCCAAACCGCAGGATCTCGGCAAATTTGGATTACAGGTGCAGGAGTTGACAAAAGATGTTGCAGAGCGCCTGCATTTATCGTCGCAGCAGGGCGTGATTGTAACCGACGTGGAAGACAACAGCATCGCTTCTACTCAGGGCATTGAACGCGAAGACGTGATTAATGAAGTAGACGGAAAGCCTGTGACGAACGTGCAAACGTTCCGCGACGCCCTTAACAAAGCCGATCCCAAACGAGGCGTGCTGCTTTATCTTGACCGGAAAGGCAGCAAAACTTTCGCGGTATTGAAAGCTGGCGGGTAAATGTAGCCACGGCGCTCTGTCGCCGTGAAATAATCAATGTCAGGACGCCTCGACTGAGCGAGGCGGCTACAGCAAATACCGGCTCTACGTTGACCGGTTGCCCACGACGACGAGCACAATTCCGCCTACCAAACAAATCCCGCCTAATACCGGGGGAAACGGAATGGTCTTTTGCTTTTCAGCAGTGGCCTGAATCGGCCCGAGATCCAACACCTTCTCGCGTTTGGTGTAGGTGATTCCACCCCACACCAACGCGATAATGCCGATAACGATAAGAATGATGCCGATAATTCCAGCCGGCTTCATCGCTTGGGTGTTATAAGGCGCGGCGTCCTGAGATCAGCTGGATGATCAGCACGACGATCGCGATAACGAGCAGGATGTGAATGAACCCGCCGAGCGTGTACGAGCTGACTAATCCAAGCAGCCATAGCACCAACAGAATAACAAATATTGTCCACAGCATAGGATTTATTCCTTTCGGTTAAACATACCTATCTTCGCACGAGCGACTTCCGCTGCGCTTATGCCGCACAAAATATTTTTAGAGTTTCTCCAGCGTTGCGCGCAAATTCCAGTCGTTCGTCTCGAGTAACCCGCGGGCGGATTCGTAATCACGTTGCGTGGCCTCTGCCACGATTCGCACCGCGCGGTCCCGCAATTTCGTGCTCGTGGTATGCAGATCGATCATGAGGTTGCCGCGCACTTTGCCGAGCCCGATCATCGCGCCGGTGCTGATAATGTTGAGCGCAACCTTCGTGGCGGTTCCGGCTTTCAATCTCGTCGAGCCAGCCAGAATTTCCGGTCCGACAGAAAGCGTGATTGACAGATCGAATTCGCTGTCGTCACGGCCCTGCGGGCCGTGCTGCCGACCGGCCGCACGCCGGTGGCTACAATCTGGATTACAACTAAGCAAAATCGTTTTCGCGCCTAACGACTTCGCCCTGGCAAGCGCACCGAGAACAAAAGGCGTCCGGCCACTGGCCGAAATGCCAATCACGATATCGGCGGGATTCATACCGCGCTCATCCAAAGCCAATGCTCCGGCACTCTCCTCATCCTCGGCGCCTTCAACGCTCCGATGAAGCGCTGCTGCCCCTCCCGCAATTACGCCCTGTACAAGATGAAGCGGCGCGCCAAATGTGGGCGGGATTTCGCTCGCATCCAGCACGCCGATCCGCCCGCTGCTGCCGGCGCCGACGTAAAACAAATGCCCGCCGTTTCGCAGCGATTCAATGACGATTTCAATTGCTCGCGCCAGATCGGCGGCCGCACCGCGCAAAGCGTCCTGAACGAACTTTTCTTCCTCCACGAACAATTGAACCATCTCTTGGGCGGTCATTTTTTCCAAGTTTTCCGAGCGCGGATTGCGTTGCTCCGTTAACGCTGTAGCTAAACCATCGATTTGAGACGGCTGAAGGTGAAATGCTGCGTGATCGCGCGCTTCGGCAGCAAGCCAAACAGCGCCAAGTTCAGGCGCGCGCTCGGCGGTTGTTATTCGTGCATCCGGAAGATTTTTCTTCAATCGCCGCCGGAAAGCGTGTGTGTAAATCGAGTCGCGATAGAAAAGCCCGCCGATGAGGATGACTTTCGGAGCCAGCAAGTGCAGGCGGTCGGCAACCGCTTCCGTGTATTCACATAGCACGCCGGCACCTTCTTCTATGATCTCCATCATTCGCGCGCCGCCGCAGGCAGCTGTTTCGAACACAACCGGAGCAAGCATGGCGATTTCCATCTTGTCCGCTGTTTGCACCCAGCGGACGAGTTCGTCGAAATTGTTCAATGAAAGGGCGCGCAGGATTTTCGCGGTGAAATCCAACTCGATACGATGCAAATCGTGTTCGCGCAGGATCAGACGGAGCGCCTGAACGGAAAGAGAATAACCACCCCCCGCGTCGCCCAAAATGTGACCCCATCCGCCGGCTCGCTCGATTTTATCGCCGCGGCGGCCGGTCACCGATGATCCACTTCCGGCGTTTACGACGATCCCGTCGGCATGGTCAAGCGCCGCGGCTAATCCCGACTGGCGGTCGCTGCCCGTTACGACTTTGGCGTTTGGCCAGATCTCCAGACAAATTTCCCTCAGCACGCGACGATCTTCCTGGGTTCTGCAACCGGCCAGGAAAACTCCCACGCGATCGATTTTCTTCGGCAGTTCGGCAAGAATGGCCCGCAGTCGCTCGGGTACAGTGAGCCGAAAATTCGATGGCGGCAGCTTCCCCTGCTTGAGAACGCAAAATTCGGCGCCGGATGCGTTACCTACGGTCTCGACAAGTGCCCAGGCGGTTTTTGTGCCGCCGCCTTCAACCCCGAGGATGCGCTCACCGGGTTTCACGATTGGTTATGCATAGCTGGTTTTAAAAAAGTTAAAAGGTGGATCGGCTTCTCCGAAGGCGATGCCAGTTAAATCGCGGAAGGCGCTGAACAAAAATCGTGCGGCAAGCCGTTTTTTGCAACGCGCCCAGAGGTCGCGTTCCACCTTTGCCGAACCTACGCCTCCCCGTATGGTGTTTGGCATCGATGGAGCGAAAGGAAGCCGCGCAAAGAGTCGACGAATTGCGAGAGCAAATCCGCAAACACGACCGGCTATATTACCAGGACGCCGCCCCTGTCATCAGCGACCGCGAGTACGACCGCCTCTATAAGGAGCTTGTTGATCTCGAAACGCAATTTCCTGATCTCCTTACGCCGGATTCACCAACTCAGCGCGTCGGCGGGAAGCCGCTGGAGGCGTTTGCGCAAATCCAGCACCGGGTGCCGATGCTCAGTCTTGACAATACCTATTCCGAAGAGGAGGTCGCGAATTTTTACAAACGGGTCACGCGTCTCTTGCCGGACCAAGAAATCCCGGTCGTGATCGAGCCCAAAGTGGATGGCGTTGCGGTCTCGGTGATGTATGAGAAGGGACGACTCAAATATGCCGCGACGCGCGGTGATGGTGTTGTAGGCGATGACATCACTCAAAACATCAAAACGATTCGTTCAGTGCCGCATCAGCTGCGCGGCGACGCGCCAGACATTTTCGAAGTACGTGGGGAAGCTTATCTCGATAAGGTCGGTTTCGAAAAATTGAACCAGGAACGCAAAGCCGCGGGCCTTCCGCTCTTTGCGAATCCGCGGAATGCAGCAGCGGGGTCGCTAAAGCATCTCGATCCAAAAATGGCCGCGCGACGCCCACTCGGAATCGTCTTTTACGGGACAGGGGCCGTTGAAGGAACAGACACCGATCTTCACTCGACCATTTTCCGATTATTCAAGAACCTCGGCCTGCCTACCCACGAACGCTGGTGGTTGGCTGATTCGATTGAACAGATTCTAAGAGCAATCCGCGAGCTCGATGAAATCCGACGCGGTTTTCCGTATCAAACCGACGGCGCAGTAATCAAAGTGGACGAACTCATGCAGCGCGAGCAACTCGGGTTTACTGCGAAATCCCCGCGATGGGCGATCGCGTACAAATACGCGGCCGAACGCGTCGAGACTCGGTTGCAGGACATCATCATTCAGGTGGGACGCACCGGAATCCTCACGCCGGTGGCGGTGTTGGACCCTGTTTTGATCAGCGGAAGCACCGTCGCCCGTGCCACGCTGCATAATGAAGACGAAATCAAGCGCAAAGACATTCGCATTGGCGACATGGTCGTTATCGAGAAGGCAGGCGAAGTTATCCCGGCCGTCGTTGAAGTTGTGAAATCAAAGCGGCCGCGAGATGCGAAGCCGTTCGATTTTGCAAAACATGTTCACGGCAAATGTCCGGTATGCGGCAGCCCCATCCGACGCGATCCGGAATTCGTCGCATGGCGTTGTGAAAATCTCTATTGTCCGGCGCAGACTACGCGACGCGTGGAATTCTTCGCTGCACGCGGCGCGCTTGATATCGAGAGCATCGGTGGAATCGTGGCCGACAAACTTGTTGAGCGCGGGCTGCTGCGCGAGCCGCTCGATCTGTTTAGTTTGAAAACCGAGCAACTCGCAAACCTGAATCTAGGGACGGAGGAAGCGCCGCGCGTTTTCGGCGACAAAAACGCGACCAAGGCCATGAACGCAATCGAGCGCGCACGAACCTTGTCGCTATCGCGCTGGCTCTTTGCGTTGGCTATTCCAGATGTTGGGAAGACCACGGCGACGCAGCTGGCCAGGTTCCACGAAACAATTGCGGACGTGGCCGATTCACAATTGCTTGGCGACGTCCTGGAATATCACAAAAGTCGCAGCGACAAAGAATCTGCCAAAGAAATCGCCGACCGCTTGATCAAATCGGGATTTGCGAAACCATCGAAAAGCAAAGCCGGCAAGGGCGGTATCGTAACGGAAGTCGGGCCGGTTGTTGCGGAGAGTGTGCGCGACTTTTTTTCTTCAGCAGCTGGCAAAAAGATTCTGCGACGAATTGAAGAGCTGGGCATCAACCCGAAGAGCGAAAAAGTCTCGTTGAAAAGAGCAGCCGAACTGCCGCTGGCTGGGAAAACTTTTGTGCTGACGGGCACGCTGCCATCAATGACGCGTGAAGAAGCCACGGGCAAAATCGAAGCGCTTGGCGGTCACGTCACCGGCAGCGTAAGCAAGAAGACCGACTACGTTCTCGCCGGCGCGGAGCCGGGCAGCAAAATCGATAAGGCCAAAGAGATCGGCGTAAAAATCATCGATGAAGCCGAATTTCGAAAAATGTTGTGAGTACAGAGAACGCTGTTGGCCAAAAGCAAGTCAGCCAATTTCGGTGGTGGATTCATTTAATCTTAATCGGTGGATATGTTGTTGCCGCGATTCCCCTCGGATTATTGCAGGATCGGCATCAGCCTGCGTTGCTGGCCACGACACATGGCCTGTTGATTGTGTGCGCTTGGACGCTTGGAAGTTTTGCAGTGATATTTGGACTTGGTTGGCTGGCGTCCAGAGCTTCAGCAAAAGACCTGTTGCTGAAATGGCGACAAGGCTGGTGGACCATCCCGTTAGGAATTGGTTATTCAATCGCGTTCCGAATAGCCGCTGCGATCCTCTTATCTCTCATAATGGCAATCCTGCTTCTGACAGGATTAGTTCCTCGAGAATCGGTCGCACAATTCTCCGCACAAGGCCGAACAGCCGTCGAACGGATCGTCGATCTGTCAGCGATGCGGCACAATCGAGCCTATTTCTGGCTGACAATTACTATCGCGAGCTTTGGGGTCGCCGGATTGCGCGAGGAATTGTGGCGTTCGGGAACCCTTGCGGCAATGCGCGCACTGTGGCCCACACGGTTTGCAGGACGTAGTGGTCAGATTGCAGCAGTAGCCCTCATCGCAATCGTATTCGGATTCGCGCATCTCACGCTGGGTTTGTTGCCGGCGGGAGTGGCCATGATTCTTGGCTTCCTTTTAGGAATTATCATGGTTGTGCATCAGTCCATTTGGCCCGCAGTGATTGCGCACGGAATGTTCGACGCAACCAGTTTTGCCTTTGTTCCGATCGCGTTGCAGCATCTTCAGCGTGGCCACTGAATTTGGTTTTTCCTAAACGGGTTTTCGACAGTTACCGATTCCTGATTGACGTGAGTTGTGTAACCCAGCGAGCTGTAGCCGTTTCCCTGTGGAACGCATGGTCGCTTCGCATAGCAAACCGCCCAGAGGAGAGTGCGATTGGCGCTTCAGATTGTCGACCATTGAGCCCTCGTCGAGAAATTATCTCGGCGACGGCGATGGCTCGTCCTCAAGCGACATGGGGAGCACGCCAGGAATTGTGCCGGGAGAGGCGAGCAACATGCCAGTTTTGGCGGCCGGATGCATGGTCGCCTGCACTTGGAAAGTCATTTTTTCTTTTCCGCGCATCACGGTGATTGGGACGGCGTCCCCGGCGGTGATATAGAACGAGGCGTCAAATACGTCCTCGGGATCGGAGATTTTCTTTTTTCCTACCTGAAGCAATACGTCTCCTTCTTTTAGACCTGAGCGTGCCGCCGGAGTGTCGTCGGCGACCTGGGTTACCATCGCTCGAGAGCCTTCGATTTGTTGCGATGCTGACGAAACGTTGTTGACCCCGATCCAGCCATGTCGGGCCTCGCCAAAACGAACAAAGTCGCTGCGAATTTTCTCGGCAGCCTCGATCGGCACAGCGTAACAGGAGGAATTATTTTCAAGCCCGCTAACGACAATCCCAACCACTTCCCCTTTCATGTTTAACAACGGAGCGCCAGCTTCACCGCGCTGGGTTGGGGCGTTTACGCGCAAATGGATAGTAGAAAAATAGCGGCCGAGACATTTTCGGTCGAACCCGGCAATCATGCCGAAGTTAGGTGTTTTCGGTAAATCGAGCGGATAACCAATCGACACCACAGGAGTGGCCAATTCCAGTTCCTCCGACTTACCAATCGGGAGGCCTGGCGTGGTCTCGTCCACTTTCAATATGGCTGTCCCGCTGCGAATGTCGGCCACGAGTTGGCGCGCCGGATATTTTTTACCGTTGAATTCAACTGTGAAATTGCCCGCTTCGCCTCCGACGGTGTAGGCGGTATAAAGTGTTCCGGTCGGATCAACGAAAAATCCGGTGCCGCAAATCTCGCTGTGCTCATCCACGCCATGGATCTTAACCACCGCTTTGGCGGCACGCTCGAAAAGGTCCCGGACCTGCTGACTGATCGTCGTGGCTGATTGGTCCTGGGCGAAAACCCAGCCCACGCTTAAACCGAAAATCAATGCGAACGCGACGAGCGCGCGGCGTCTAGAACCTGAACGTGGGCTCATAACTCACGGGGACGCTATCGAGCACGTAGCGTGGCGGGGCGGCTCGGTGAGTTTGGGTGCTTTGACGAAAACTGCCAACCGGCTGCGTCCTGAAAATCTGCGTGGAGACTGGAGATCCAAGGTTCCATTCTTGCTGAGCATTCACCGGTATCGATAAGGTGAGCGGACTCTGGGTAGCGACGCGCGCCGCTTCAGGTTGCTGATAAACCTTTAATGAAAAGATAGCTGCGCAAACAATTACTGCGGCGATGGCAGTGGGATAGGAAGCGAGCGATCGCACATCCAGTTGCAGCATAAAATTGTGAGCGCGTTCGAGACAAATCCGCCAAAGCGGCTGGCGCAGCAATTCATCGCGTTGCCGGCGATGGAATTCGTGGAGGAAATTATCGAAGTAACCAGGTGGCGGTTGCTCATACCGCTTCAATCGAAGCAGCCTCGCGATTTCAGTATCGTTAAACTCGTCCATTTTTTGTGCCGTTACGAGACAGGATTTTTCCGAAATTCGTCCAGATAATTTTGCAACTGCCGGTTCGCGTAAAAGAGTCTCGAACGTACCGTTCCTTCCGAAACGCGCAAGATTTTACTGATTTCTGCGTGGGGCATCCCCTGGATATGGAACATGGTGACAACTGCTCTGTGATCTTCAGACAATTTCATCATGGCCTCGTTCAATCTTCGCTGCAGCTCTGAGAGGTCGGCTTCGCGGACCGGGCTGCTCGTCGCCGTGGCTTCCATGAATTCCTTGTCGTTCTGGATGCTCGCGTCTACATCATCGAGGCTCAGTTGAAATCGCCGCCCGCGTTTCTTGAGGAAATTCAGGGTCATGTTCACTGAGATGGAGTGAATCCAGGTGTAAAACGAGGACTTGCCGCGGAACCCGCGAATCGCCTTATAGGCTTTGGCGAAAATATCCTGCAACAAGTCGTTCGTGTCCTCGTGGTTCGACGTCATGTTGTAGACCAACCCGTAGAGGCGCGGCGTGTATTTGACCACAAGATCGTCGAACGCGCTGGCCTCGCCCGCTTGCGTGCGTTTTACCAACTCCTGGTCTGGGTCGCTTCTTGGCTGATCCATCGGCGGACGCTTAGACTTAGCACGCGCCTGCAGACCCGACGATAACAAATCGGTAATGCGACGAGCAGGGAAAGCGAGGGCCTGATCCATTTTATGGCGCGCGGTTAACTAACGGCGGTCGCGGATCGACATCAACCAGAGCAAATTGCCCAGCGCAGCAACGAATGCCGCGATGTAAGTCCACGCCGCGGCGTTCAGGACGCTGTTCACTCCGGCCGCCTCTTCGCCCGGCTGTATGATGCCCATTTCGCGCAGGATAATTTTTGCACGCCGGGAGGCATCGAACTCCACAGGTAACGTGATCAATTGGAATACCAGCAGAATCAAATAGCACCAGATACCTACCGTGATCAGACCGCTGATGCGAAAGAATAAACCGCCGATGATGATGAACGGCAGCATCTGGGACGCAATCATCGTGACCGGCACGATCGCCATGCGGGCTTTCAATGGCGCGTAGGCGCGGGCGTGTTGAATTGCGTGTCCGCATTCGTGCGCAGAGATCCCCAACGCTGCTACTGAAGGCGTGTTAAAAACATTACTCGATAAGTGCAGCTGCTTCTTGGTTGGGTCGTAGTGGTCGCCGAGAAAATTGTTCGTCTCAACGACCTCGACGTCGTTGATCTGTGCTGCTTGCAGGATTTCGCGCGCGCATTCGGCTCCGGTGATATTCCCGTTCGCACGAACCTTGCTCCACCGGCTAAACGCGCTGCTCACCCGAATTTGCGCCCAAATTCCGATGATCAACGGGACGCCGATGTACAGGAGCCAGTTAGAACCCAAACCAAATCCGTACGGGCTGCCGATATAGAGCAGGCAGCTCGAGCTCAAAACAAAGCCCAATAGGAAATGCATGTGGTGTGGGTGAATTTACCGCGGCGAGGTGACTTGTCACTTCGTCGGGTAGGAGATTAGACGCCTAATGACGTTGCGCGTTCATTTGAAGGTACGGGCGATTGGCCTTAATCGCCTGGGCGGTTCGGTGAACCGCCCCTACCAACGAAGGACCCTTCAAATCTCGAGCTGCTTCGGAAACCTCGAGAGAATTCGGCAACCGCTCTTCGTCACGGCAACCACGTCTTCCAGGCGCGTCCCGCCTACGCCCGGGTAATACAGACCAGGTTCGACCGTGAGCACCTGCCGATCCTTCAAGACCACTTTTTGCAGGCGCGGGTGTTCATGAATTTCTAGACCGAGTCCATGGCCTGTACCGTGGAAAAATCCAACGCGCCGGCCATTCCGTACTTCGGTCGGGAAACCGCGACTGGCAAAGAGTTCCTGAATCGCTTTGTGGATGGTCATTCCGTCAACGCCAGCCTTGATTTTCTTCAGCGCCAGTGCCTGCCCGGCTTTCACCGTTTCCCAAAGTTTCCGCTGCGCTTCGCTCGCGCGCCCGCGCAACACTGTGCGAGTCATGTCGCCGAAATATCCGGTTTTCCCGTCGCGTGGGAAAACGTCCAGGATGATAAGCGAATCTGCGTAGAGCGGGCCGTGGCCTCGTTCGTGAGGGTCGCAAGCCTGATCGCCTCCGGCCACAATCGTGCCGTTCGGGACCCCCCCGGCGCGTAAAACGGCGGAATCAACTTCAGCGCGCAGCAACTCGGAGGTCAGCGTTTTACCATTCCAACGCAGTCGCTTCCCGGAACCTGGCCTCGACGCTTTCAGCACTTCCATTGCGCGTTTGAGCCCGGCTTCTGTGATGCGCAACGCGGCTCCCATCATTTGAATCTCCTTGTCGGATTTGGCTTCGCGTTCCGGCCAGAAAAATCCGTCAACTGGATGAACGCGGATCTTATTTACCGCCAGCTCCTGCGCGTAACTAAGCGGAAAGTTTGCGGGCACGGTGGCCGATTTTACGCCTCGTTTTTTCAGAAAATGGGCCAGCACTTTCTCGTAGGACGGCATTCTTTTCGATTTCCCCTGCAGGTCGCGCTCGACGTCGCTGAACATTACAAATTCATCGGCGTCCGCTTGTCTCCGTCCGCGATCGAATTCCAAATCGCTCAAGACCAGTGTCCGTTTACCGTTACGCTGAAGGAAAATGAATGGATCGGGCGCCCAAAACTTCGTTGCGTAAAGCATATCGGGGTCTTGCTCGCTCGCAGCGACGATAAGGCGTGCGGATTTAGTTTTTGTTTTGCTCATAACTGATTCCAGAGATTCCTCGACTTCCCTCGGAATGACAACGGAAATAAAGTATATCTGGGTCGTGAGTTTTCATTAAGACCCTGCTTTAGTTGGGTGCGCCGCGAGAACGTAAATTCAAAACCGCTTCAGCAGTTTGTGAATCGAGGTAAACCGCTGAAGCGGTTTGAGTGCGTGGCTTGCTTGAGATAACACCGCACTGAAGGGCGGTTAATGGGCGATCCGCAACGAAAACGTAATCAGGTTCTGCGCACTTCGAGTTGTTTTCGCAAAATGAAGTGCAGCAAGACCAGCAATACGAGTATGGACCCCACCAGCACCACGCTGTCGAACGTGAATACGCCAAACCCGATTCCGAAATAGCGTTTCTCGAGGCCGAAGAATACGTTCGGCTTACTGCCGCGGCGGTAATCGGTCTGTTCCATCTCAGCTCTTGAGATCAGGTCCGACACTTTCTGGTTTACGTAAAGTTGATCCGCTGTGACCGGGCCTTTTGCGCCTTTGAACAACGCCCGATCGAATCTTTGCTTCCCCGCAATAACCGGATCGAGCATCTTCAGATAGCGGTCGACATCGCGCGGCGACGGCCCTTCCAACCCGGAGAGTAACGCCAATGCATCTTTCAAATCGTTAAGATGTGCCCGTTGCTGAGGCGTATCCGCCTTGGGCGCGAGCTTTTGAATTTCGTCGTGAACGCGGTCCTGGCGTTTAGTAAGCGGATTCAGCTTCGCCTGGGCAACAATCATTTCTTCGTACGACCAGCGCATGGCGATGAACTGACAGACCAATGGCACTTGGAGCTTGCTCTCAGTCTTCCTCGTTTTCTCGGAATTCGGATGCTCGGAAAACCAATGCGAAAACGAATAAACCAGCCCGAGATTCCGGTTCATGTCCTCGTATTTGATGAGCGCCCCACCCATGATGATCTGCGGAATCAAAACCAGCGGGCCGATATTGGCCGCAGTTTTCGGGTCGGCCACGAGAGACGAGATAACCAGACCCAGTGCTACGCCGCTCATCGCCGTCAGGAACATTATGGCCAAATCGAGCCAGAACATGCCGCGAATTTGCAGGACGAAATTGCCGATCAAAACGAAAAGGACGCATTGAATGAGTGCGAAAAAGCCGAGCGTGATCGTCTTGGAGATTACGTAGTAGGACAGGCGCACCTTGATGTTGCGCTCGCGTTGCAGCACCGGCCGATCACGAATGATGTCATCGGCGCTGTTCGTTAGTCCGAGGAACATTGCAACGATCAAACCGAGAAACAAAAACGTCGGAATATGATAAGCCGAAGCGAAATCGTACGTGCCGGTCTCGGAGTATCGCAAAATCGTTCCAATTAGCAGCGCCAGCACCGGAGAGACACCGATGGTGATTACGAGATTTGCTTTATTGCGTAGTTTACTGGTGAAAGAGCGTCGCAGCAGCGTGCGAAATTGAAACGATTTTGCGATACTCCGAGA
>DATDFM010000157.1:0-12694 GCA_036522635.1 Candidatus Udaeobacter sp.
GCGGTGCGCGCGAAAAAAGCAGAAGTGATTCAGGCTATACGTCCAATCGATCCTTCGCGAGACGCTGTCCGCGGCCAATACGATGCCGGCACCGTATTGGGCAAGGCCGTCAGGGCGTATCGGCAAGAGCCTGACGTAGCTCCGAATTCGATTACCGAGAGCTACATTGCCTGCAAGTTGCAGATAGATAACTGGCGTTGGGCCGGCGTCCCGTTCTACCTGCGCACCGGCAAATACCTGACGCGGCGAGTGACAGAGATCGCAATCCGTGTCCACCAGGCGCCATTTACACTTTTCCGCGATACAGACGTCGAGCGAATGCATCCCAATTGGATGATTCTTCGCATTCAACCAGGTGAAGGTATCGGGCTGGAGTTCGCGGCTAAGCGTCCCGGGCCAACCATGAAGCTGAGCAACGTCGCCCTGGACTTCGCCTACGAGGACTATTTCAAGACCGCTCCGAACACCGGCTATGAGACTCTCATCTATGATTGCATGATCGGTGACGCAACTTTGTTCCAGCGCGCCGACAACATCGAGGCCGGCTGGGCAGCTGTTCAACCGATCCTGGATCTGTGGGGAAATAATCCGGCGTCCTCTTTTCCAAACTATACCGCTGGGAGTGACGGCCCTGCCGCGGCCGACGAGCTACTCACGCGCGACAGTCGCGCCTGGCGCTCTCTCGACCTAACGAAACACCGATAAATTATGAAAGCTACACAACAACTCCACGATCTGGGCCAGAGCATCTGGCTAGATAATATCACCCGCGACCTACTGAACAATGGGACGCTTGAGCGTTACATCGCAGAGCTCTCCGTCACTGGGTTGACTTCAAACCCAACGATCTTCGATCACGCAATTAAAAACAGCAGTAGTTACGATGGCGCGATTCGAGAACATGCCGGCAAAGGTAAGAGCGGCGAAGAACTGTTCTTCCAACTGGCATTGGAAGATTTGACGCGCGCCGCAGACCTGTTTCGACCTATTCACGATCGGACCAGCGGACTGGACGGATGGGTATCCCTGGAAGTCTCGCCGTTACTGGCGCATAACACCGCGAGCACTTTGGCGGAAGCGAAGCAGTTATTTGCGCGCGCGAATCGTCCTAACCTGCTTATCAAAATCCCGGGAACCAAAGAAGGTCTTCCGGCGGTCGAGGAAGCCATCTTCGCGGGAATTCCAATTAATGTGACCCTCCTGTTTTCGCCCGAGCAGTATCGAGCAGTCGCGGAAGCTTATCTGCGAGGTATCGAGCGCCGCATCGACGCGGGACTGAATGCGGATATTGAGTCAGTCGCGTCGGTTTTCGTCAGCCGTTGGGACGCAGCAGTCGCAGGCAAAGTGCCCGCTTCGCTCAGCAACAAGCTTGGGATCGCCATAGCGAAGCGCACCTACAAAGTATACCGCGAACTGTTGGCCTCACCTCGTTGGCAGCGAATCTTTAACGCGGGAGCTCGTCCGCAACGCTTGCTCTTCGCCAGCACCGGGACCAAGGACCCGAAGGCATCCGACGTACTATATATAAGAGCGCTGGCTGCGCCTTTCACGGTGAACACCATGCCAGAGGGGACTTTGAAGGCCTTCGCGGATCATGGGGATCTTGGCGAAATCATGCCGGCCGATGGCGGCGACTCCAGTGCGGTGCTGGACGAGTTCGCCGCGGCGGGCATCGACGTCGATACGTTGGCTGCAAAGCTCCAGGATGAGGGGGCAACTTCATTCGTGAAGTCTTGGAACGAGTTACTTGACGTCATCTCATCGAAAACTGCGGCGCTTCAGCAAGCAGCTTAAATTATTTATGCAAACAAAAAGAACATCACTCAAGCGATTACCGGCTTGGAAAGCTCTCGCCGAACATAGCAAGGAGATCCAAAAGCTGCACTTGCGCGACCTGTTCGCTAACGACTCTGCCCGCGGCAAAAAGCTTACCGCTGAAGGGGCAGGACTGTTTCTGGATTATTCCAAGAACCGAGTCACTGAAACTACTCTCAAACTGCTCCGGCAGCTCGCCGGGGAGTCCGACCTGTTCGGAAGGATCGATGCCATGTTCCGTGGCGATAAGATCAACATCACCGAAAAACGCGCCGTGCTGCATGTCGCACTGCGGGCGCCGAAGAACGCGACCATTTTGGTCGACGGTAAAAATGTTGTGCCGGCAGTTCACGACGTGCTCGACAAGATGGCCGCTTTCAGCAACCGGATCCGGAGCGGTGAATGGGTCGGGCACACCGGTAAGCGAATTCGGAACATCATTAATATCGGTATCGGGGGCTCCGACCTCGGGCCGGTAATGGCCTACGAAGCTCTCAGGCACTACGCGGATCGCAACCTCACTTTTCACTTCGCTTCCAACATTGACGGCGCCGACTTCGTGGAAGCGACTCGCGACCTCGATCCAGCGGAGACGTTGTTCATCGTTTCGTCGAAGACTTTCACCACGCTGGAAACAATGACTAACGCGCAGACCGCGCGAAAGTGGGCGCTGAAGGGACTTGGCGGTGATCCAAAAGCGGTCGCGAAACACTTCGTCGCTGTCTCTACAAATGCCGAGAAGGTCTCTGCCTTTGGCATCGATACCGACAACATGTTCGGTTTTTGGGACTGGGTGGGCGGACGTTACTCGATGGATTCTGCCATCGGCCTTTCGACCATGCTCGCCATTGGGCCAGACAACTTCCGCAGCATGCTCGATGGCTTCCACCAAATGGACGAGCACTTTCGCACGGCGCCGTTCGATCAAAACCTGCCGGTTCTTCTCGGGTTACTTACACTCTGGTACACGGACTTCTTCGATGCACAGACAGTCGCCGTCCTTCCCTACGAGCAATACCTGAAACGATTTCCCGCTTATCTCCAGCAGCTGACAATGGAGAGTAATGGCAAGCACGTCACTTTGGATGGCAAGCAAGTTAACTACGATACCGGGCCTATCTATTGGGGCGAACCTGGGACGAACGGACAACATTCGTTCTATCAGTTGATCCACCAGGGCACGCGCCTTATTCCGTGTGATTTCATCGCCTTCGGTCACGCACTTACGCCACTCGGCCGGCATCACGACATGCTACTGTCCAATGTATTCGCCCAGGCCGAAGCGCTCGCATTCGGCAAGACAGCGGAACAAGTAAAGGCGGAAGGCACGCCGAAATGGCTGGTGCCGCATCGTGTCTTTGAAGGTAACCGGCCGTCGAATGTCATCCTAGCTGATCGCCTAACTCCTGAGGTGCTCGGCAAACTGGTGGCGCTTTATGAACACAGCGTTTTCACGCAGGGCACGATCTGGAACATCAACTCGTTCGATCAATGGGGCGTAGAACTCGGCAAAGCTTTGGCGCAGAAGATCATTCCGGAGTTGGAAGCTTCCTCGGAGCCGGAGCTGAAACACGACAGCTCAACCAACAATCTGATCCGCCGCTACCGGCAGATGAAGGGACAGTCATGAACAACGAGCAGTTGCAAATAATGAAGACCCGCCCCGGGTTTGTCGCCGCTCTGGACCAAAGCGGCGGCAGTACGCCAAAGGCTCTGGCTGCTTACGGCATTCCACAAGGTTCGTGGTCAAATGACGACGAGATGTTCGCGCTGGTGCATGAGATGCGCGCGCGGGTCATTACCAGCTCTGCTTTCACTGGCGACCGGATTGTCGGCGCAATTTTGTTCGAGGGGACGATGGACAGGAACATCAACGGGAAACCGTCGTCGGACTATCTTTGGGAGGTAAAGCGTGTGGTTCCATTCTTGAAAGTGGACAAGGGGTTGGCTGAAGAAAAGAACGGTGTCCAGTTAATGAAACCTATTCCCGGCCTGGCTGCTTTGCTGGAGAAGGCGAAAAGCAATCGGATTTTTGGAACAAAGGAGCGTTCGCTCATCCACCGGGCGAATGCAGATGGGATCAGAGAGATTGTAGCTCAACAGTTTGAATTGGCTTCGCAAATTATCGCGGCCGGTCTGGCGCCGATCATCGAGCCGGAAGTTAGTATCAAGTCTCCTGATAAGGCAAATGCAGAGGAACTACTCAAAGAAGGCATACTGGAAAAGCTCAACCAGCTGGCCGCGGACGCACTGGTCCTTCTGAAGCTCACACTGCCAGAGCAGGGCGGTTTCTATTCAGAACTCGTCGCTCATCCAAATGTGATCAGAGTGCTTGCTCTTTCCGGCGGTTATTCGCGGGAAGAAGCGAATGATCGGTTGCGTCGCAACTCTGGTGTGATCGCAAGCTTTTCGCGCGCACTGCTCGACGGGCTTTTCGCAAAACAATCGAATTCCGAATTTGATGCTGCGCTCGACGGTTCGATCGCGAGCATCTTCGAAGCTTCAACGAAGAAAAACATCACGTAGCTCAACCGAACGGGGAACAAATTATGAAACAGACAATGCAGCTTGGGATGATCGGCCTTGGCCGAATGGGTGCGAACATGGCGCGGCGGCTTATCAAGGGCGGACATGAGTGTGTGGTCTTCGACCGTTCACAGGATGCGGTAAAGAATCTGGTAAAAGAGAAGGCGATCGGCGCTGGGTCACTGGCGGACTTTGTGAGCAGGCTCGAAAAGCCGCGCGCTATCTGGCTGATGGTGCCGGCGGCGGCAGTCGATCAGACCATCGGTGAGCTATCACCGCTGCTCGAAAAAGGCGATACCATCGTCGACGGCGGGAATTCTTATTACATCGACGACATTGCGCGCGCGAAAGGACTGAACTCGTTAGGCATTCACTATGTCGATGTCGGAACCAGCGGCGGCATTTGGGGGTTGGACCGCGGTTATTGCATGATGATTGGCGGCGACACCGAGATCGTTCGGCATCTCGATTCTATTTTCGCCACGCTCGCGCCCGGACCTGGGGAGGTGCCGCGCACGCCCGGCCGCGACAAATTTGGCGGCACTGCCGAACAAGGCTACCTGCATTGTGGTCCGAACGGCGCCGGCCATTTCGTAAAGATGGTCCATAACGGGATCGAGTACGGACTCATGGCTGCCTACGCCGAAGGTATGGGCATTCTGAAATCGGCTAACGCGGGCTCGCGTGAAAGTGACGTGGACGCCGAGACCACACCCCTGCGCGAACCAGAGCATTACAAATATGACTTTAACCTCGCCGACATTTCCGAAGTCTGGCGGCGTGGCAGCGTGGTCGCTTCCTGGTTACTAGACCTCACCGCGGCTGCGTTAGTTTCAGATCCTAAGCTGACGAAGTTTGCTGGCCGGGTTTCCGATTCCGGGGAAGGTCGTTGGACGATCAAAGCTGCGATTGATGAAGGCGTGCCGGTACCAGTGCTAACAACGGCTTTATACGAGCGGTTTTCTTCGCGGGGTGAGGCCGATTATGCGGATAGGCTGTTGTCCGCGATGCGCTTTGGGTTCGGTGGACACCTGGAGAAACAACAAACTAAAGCAGCTTAGTATATGAATGCATCCACTACAGCCGCGACGACCAATAAGGCATCATCAAAAGTGCCGGCGACGATTCGGCTTCTTGTTGCCGATGTCGATGGCACCCTGGTGACTCACGACAAGGTGCTAACAGAGCGAGCGAGCGCTGCGGTCGCAAGAATGAAGGAGGCGGGAATTCAGTTCGCGATCACCAGTGGCCGTCCGCCGCGCGGCATGCAAATGTTGATCGCACCGCTGGCCTTGACCACACCTGTTGCTGCTTTCAATGGCGGCATGTTTGTTAAGTCAGACCTATCCGTCATCGAACAACGTGTGCTCCAGGCCGACGTGATCGAGCCAGCAATGGAGACCATGCGAAAGCACGGCCTCGACACTTGGATCTACCGAGGCACCGATTGGTTCGTGCACGAACGTCATGGCGCGCACGTCGATCGCGAAGAATGGACCGTGAAATTTGCTCCCACGGTGGTGCCGGATTTCAACGGCCTGACCAAGGACGTGGCGAAGCTGGTGGGAGTGAGCGACGATCTCAAGGCGGTCTGCGAATGTGAAACCGCAGTGCGTGAGCAGTTCGCGGCGAAAGTTCACGCGAGGCAAACGACTCCTCAGCGAGAAAACCTGGTCACCGCCGCTCGCTCGCAACCTTACTACCTCGACGTTACTCACCCGGAAGCGAACAAAGGCTACGTCGTCACCCGTCTATCCAATCTGCTCGGTATTCCTGTCGCTGAAATAGCAACCATAGGTGACATGCCTAACGACATTTCCATGTTCGAAAAAAGTGGGATCAGCATCGCGATGGGCCAGGCGGGTGAAGAAGTAAAATCTGCGGCCACCTACACCACCAGCTCATCGGAAGAAGAAGGTTTCGCTAAGGCCGTCGAAAAACTTCTGAATACATAGCGCAATTATGAAGGTGCTAGTTATTGATATAGGCGGAGCCCACGTAAAGATTCTCGCGACGGGACAAAAGCAATCTCGGAAATTTCCATCGGGCCCCAAGATGATCCCCAGAAAGATGGTCGCCGGGGTTAAGAAGCTCGCCAAGGATTGGAAGTACGACGCGATATCGATTGGCTATCCTGGAGTCGTCCTTGGAAATCGGATCGTTGCGGACCCGTTCAACCTGGGAGAAGGCTGGGCCGGTTTCAACTTTGAAGCCGCGTTTAAGCGGCCGGTCAAAGTCATCAATGACGCTGCCATGCAAGCTTTGGGAAGTTACAGGTATGGCAAGATGCTTTTTCTGGGCCTGGGTACGGGTCTCGGGTCTGCCATGGTCGTAAATGGAATCGTGGAACCGATGGAGCTCGGCCATCTTCCGTACCGGAAGCGCACGTTTGAGGACTATGTCGGGATCGCCGGGCGCGCTCGGTTAGGCCAAAAAAAATGGGAAAAGACGGTGAAGGATGTAATCGCGCGCCTGATTGCCGCGCTCGAACCGGAGGATGTGGTTCTCGGAGGAGGAAACGTAAAGAACCTGAAAAAGTTGCCTTCTGGTTGCCGGGCGGGAAACAACGCCAACGCGTTCGTGGGAGGATTTCGCATTTGGAAAAAAAACCACCGAGGCAATCGCTCCAGGTCCGAAGGCGCGGTCTCAAAAGCCGCGAGAAGACCGAGAAGATAAAGGGTCGTGCACAAAAACTCTCGCATCCGTGCTTCGATTGTGATGTTCGCGCTCTGCCTGTCTGTGGCTTCGACGCGCTCTCAAGATACCAATGAAGCGTCCGCCGGAACGCGCTCCCTGGCGCCGCTGCCGTTTCAGTTGGTTTTGCCTCGCGAACATCTGCTCGGGGACTGGTACGGCACGCGCACGTGGCTCGAGGACCGGGGCATCACTCCAACGTTGACCTTCGTGACAGACGCCCTCGGTAACGCCAGCGGCGGAAAGGAACAAGGGTTTACGACAGCCAATAACGTTGGGCTCGATCTGAATCTCGATTTGGAAAAGCTCTGCGGTTTCGAAGGCGCGTCGTTGTTGGTTTCAATGTCGTATCGCTTCGGCAGCAGCCTGTCGGCGGAGTACATCCACAATGTCTTCACAACTCAACAGGTTTTTGGCGGCGAGACTTTCCGGCTGGTCAATGTGGCTTACCTCCAGAAACTTTTTGACGATCGCCTCGAGTTCCGGATCGGTCGAATCGCCGCCGGCGACGATTTTCTCGTCTCGCCTTACAACTACGTATTCGTCCAAAACGGCTTCGATGGGAATCCGGTAGGAATTTTTTTTAACTCCCCCGGGATGACCGCGTATCCCAATGATACCTGGGGCGCTCTGATCAAGGTAAGACCAACCCCACGTACTTATATAATGGGCGCAGTCTATAACGGTGATCCGACCATCCGCGACAACAGTAACCACGGCGCGGATTTCTCGATGGATGGTCCGGCCTTCGCAATAGCGGAGGGTGGGTATCAGGCCAACAGTTTGCCGGGCGATAGCGGCTTGATTGGTAATTACAAGGCCGGTTTTTGGTACGACAACAGTCGTTTCACCAATTTCAACACCGGCGAATCGGAACGCGGAAACTGGGGCTTCTACACTCTGTTCGATCAAGTGCTCGTTAGGTTTGGAGAGGAAGGCAGCCACCGCGGTTTTGGTATTGCTGGTTCTTTCCTGGTCTCGCCGGACCAGTCAGTCAGTCAGATGCCGTACTTTTGTACTGCCGCTCTTGTGACGCGCGGCATCTTCTCATCGCGGCCGGTGGATGTGGCCGGCCTGGGCCTTGTCTTCGGTAACTTTAGCGAAGACCTGCAGGACTCTCAGCAGCGCGCGCAAGTGCTGAATCCGACAGTTGGAGTGCAAGAACACGAGATAGCGCTGGAATTGACTTATCGCTTCGCCTTTTCCCGAAGCGCAGTCTACGTGCAACCTGACCTTCAGTATATCATCCGGCCCGGCGGCACCGGCCGCATCTCCGACGCGCTCGTCCTCGGAGCCCAGATCGGCGTCAACTTCTAACATGGAAACGAGAAAGGAATCTGGAATGGAAAAATCCACACGAACTAGTTCCGCTTACGTAATCCTGCTTTGCTGCGTAGCCGCAATCGGCGGTTTCCTCTTTGGTTTCGACAGCGGCGTGATTAACGGGACTGTCGATGCCCTTGCCAAAGCTTTTGGCACTCAGGCCGCAGGTACCGGTTTTGCCGTCGCTTCCGTGTTGCTCGGTTGTGCGGTTGGCGCATTCGGGGCAGGCAATCTCGCCGACTCGTTAGGCCGGCGGCCGACCATGCTTTTGAATGCAATTCTATTCCTGATAAGCGCAGTGGCGACAGGCGCGGCGAACTCGGCCGGATTTTTCATCGCAGCACGCGTTGCAGGAGGAGTAGCGATCGGCGCCGCCAGCGTATTGGCGCCTATGTATATCGCCGAGGTCGCTCCCGCGGAGATGCGCGGCCGCCTCGCCTCACTCCAACAAATGGCCATTGTGACAGGGTTGTTCTTCGCTTTTCTGAGCAACGACATTCTCGCCCGGCTTGCTGGCGGCGCTGGCGCGAGTTTCTGGTTGGGAGCGCCAGCCTGGCGTTGGATGTTTTGGATGGAAGCGCTGCCGGCCGTCGCATTCATGTTAGGTATTTTGCGGATCCCTGAGTCGCCGCGCTTTCTCATCTTCCGTGGCATGCGCGAGCGCGCGCGTGAAATCTTCGCCCGCATTGGTGGCGATGCGGAAAGATTGGTGCGGGAGGTCGAAGAAAGTCTCAGGGGCGAACACCGGCCTCGCCTGTCTGATCTCGTTATTCCGGGAACGAGGCGTATCGCGCCGGTGCTCTGGGTGGGAATGGGTTTAGCGGCTTTTCAGCAATTTGTCGGCATCAACATCATCTTCTATTACGGCGAGATCCTTTGGAAAGCAGCTGGAGTAACGGAACAGTGGGCTCTGCGCATCAACGTGCTCAGCGGTTTGGTGAACATCCTGGCCACAATTCCAGCCATCGTGCTCATTGATCGCATCGGCCGCAAACCGTTGCTATTGGCGGGATCAGTTGGAATGGCTCTGACGCTCGGCGCAATGGCAATTGTTTTCGGTACCGCAGGCGTCGGTCCCGACGGCAAACCATTGCTTGGTCATACCGAAGCGGTGGCGGGACTCGTTGCTGCGAACCTTTACATCGTAGCCTTCGGCGTGTCATGGGGGCCGGTGATGTGGGTGTTGTTAGGCGAAATGTTTCCCAACCAACTTCGAGGCGCGGCGCTCGCTGTTTCCGGCGCCACCAATTGGGCCGCTAACTTTGCCGTTACCGTCACTTTTTTACCTCTACTCGGCGCAGTTGGTCTCGGGGGCGCTTATGCATTCTACGCTGCAGCCGCGGCCATCTCGCTGCCCTTCGTCTGGGCCGCGGTGCGTGAAACGAAAGGCAAGACGTTGGAAGAAATGAAAGACACGACAATTTCAAAGCAGTCTCCGGCTGCTCTGAAGAGTTTTGTATGAAACTTGAAGTTCACTCCGATGCCGACGCCGCGGCTACGGCCGGGGCAAAGTTTATTGCCGCGCAAGCCCGCGAGGCCGTTGCGGCGCGCGGACGTTTCGTCATGGCCGTCAGCGGTGGTCGCGTTCCGTGGCAGATGTTCCGACTTTTGCCTAACGAAACAGTGCCGTGGAAGAACGTGCATCTGGTACAGGTGGACGAGCGCGTGGCGCCGGCAGACGATCCCGATCGCAATCTGACTCATCTGCGGGAGAGTTTGCTTTCACGAGTTCCGTTGCCGCCCGGGCAATTTCACGCGATGCCGGTGGAAGAGAATGATTTAGAAACTGCGGCCGCGAGCTATGCGAGCCTGCTTCGGCAGATTGCCGATTCGCCGCCGGTGCTGGACCTCGTACATCTCGGACTCGGACCGGACGGCCACACCGCGTCACTCGTGCCGGGCGATCCGGTTCTTGGCATCACTGACCGCGACGTTGCGGTGACTGGAGTTTACCAAAAGCGTCGAAGGATGACGCTCACTTATCCGATTCTGAATCGCGCTCGTTGCATTCTTTTTTTAGTGAACGGGGCGGAGAAAGTTGAATCTCTTCAGCGTCTCGTTAGCGGCGATATTTCAATTCCAGCGGGTCGCATCGAGCGGGACAACGCCGTGGTGTTGGCGGACCGCGCGGCGGCGAGCAACATCAGCGCGACGGAAACGAAAGGAATTTGATGCGAATCGGAATCGCAGCAGATCACGGCGGCTTTGCCTTGAAAGAACAATTGGTCGCTCGACTGAAGTCTGCCGGCCACGAGATGGTGGACTTTGGCGCGCACGAATTGACGTCCGGTGATGATTATCCTGACTTCGTCATTCCACTGGGGCAGGCAGTCGCGGCCGACAGAGTGGATCGTGGGGTGGCAGTTTGTGGCAGCGGTGTCGGCGCGTCGGTTTGCGCGAACAAGATTAAAGGCGTCCGCGCTTGTCTGATTGAAGATCATTTTTCGGCGAAACAAGGCGTGGAGGACGACAACCTCAACGTCATTTGTTTGGGCGGACGCATCGAAGGTGCGGAGCTCGCGTGGGACTTAGTCCAAACTTTTCTCGCCGCCAAATTTACCAACGCCGATCGACATCTGCGGCGACTGCGCAAGGTGGCCGCGTTGGAAACACAAAACGATTTCGCAAAAACGACAGAGAGGAAATCATGAACGACGAGGAAATGACTCAACGGGCGATCAACACAATCCGCACGCTTTCGATCGATGCAGTCCAGCAGGCGAAATCCGGACATCCCGGTACGCCCATGGCATTGGCGCCGTTGGTTTATACGATCTGGAATCGTGTCATGCATTTTGATCCGCAGGATCCGATCTGGCCTAACCGCGATCGGTTCGTCCTTTCGAATGGTCACGCTTCCATGCTGGTCTGGTCCATTCTTCATCTTACCGGCGTCCAAGCAGTGAACGCCGATTACGAAAAACTCGGACAACCCTCGGTCACGCTGGACGATATTCGCCGGTTTCGCCAACTCGACAGCAAAGCGCCCGGCCATCCGGAATACCATTGGGTTTCGGGAGTGGAAACCACCACTGGTCCGCTCGGACAAGGTGTCGCAACCAGCGTCGGCATGGCCATCGCCCAAAAATGGCTCGCCAACCGATTCAACAAACCAGGTTTTCAAATTTTCGACTACAACATCTACGCCGTCTGCGGTGACGGTTGCATGATGGAAGGCGTTGGTTCGGAAGCCGCCTCCCTCGCTGGCCATCTCGGTCTCGATAACCTCTGCTGGATCTACGACAACAATCACATCAGCATCGAAGGGAACACCAACATAACATTCACCGAAGACGTGGCCGCGCGTTTTCTCGCTTACGGCTGGAATGTTCTGCGCGTTGGCGATGCCAATGACATCGAACGAATCGAAGACGCGCTCAAAATTTTCCAACAAACGAAAGGCCGGCCCACGTTCATCGTTTTGGACAGCCATATCGGATACGGCTCACCGCACAAACACGACACGGCCGAAGCTCACGGCGAACCACTTGGTGACGATGAAATCCGCTTGGTCAAAAAGTTTTACGGCTGGCCCGAGGATAAGAAGTTTTTCGTGCCCGACGGCGTTTACGACCATTTCAAGGACGGCATAGGTAAACGCGGCGAGGACACCCGAGCAAAGTGGACGCAGTTGTTCGCGGCTTACCGAAAACAGTTTCCCGATCTCGCAAACGAGATTGAATTGATGCAGCGACGCGATCTTCCGGCGAGATGGGATCGGAATCTTCCAGTTTTCTCTGCTGATGCGAAAGGCATCGCTGGCCGGGAAGCATCGAACAAAGTGCTCAATGTGCTCGCGCAAAATATTCCGTGGTTCCTCGGTGGCTCCGCTGATCTTGGGCCTTCCAACAAGACACAGTTAACATTCGACGGAGCGGGACAGTTTCAGACCGCGAGTCCCGGCGGGAAGAATCTGCACTATGGCATCCGAGAACATGCGATGGGTGCCGCGGTTAACGGAATGTCGCTTTCCAAGCTGCGGCCATTCGGCGCGACCTTTTTCATCTTCAGCGATTATTTCCGTCCGGCGATCCGGCTCTCGGCTTTGATGGAATTACCCACGCTGTTTGTGTTCACTCACGATGCCATGGGCGACGGCGAGGACGGCCCGACTCATCAACCCGTTGAGCATCTGGCATCACTGCGCGCCATTCCCGGGTTGGTCACGCTCCGTCCTGCGGACGCGAATGAAGTAACCGAAGCTTACCGTTACATTGTGCAACTGCATCACAAACCGGCGGTGCTCGTTCTCTCTCGCCAACCTCTGCCGACGCTCGATCGAAAAAAATACGCACCCGCATCCGGAGTCGCGCGTGGCGCCTACGTTCTGGCCGAC
>DATDFM010000158.1:0-7126 GCA_036522635.1 Candidatus Udaeobacter sp.
GGTTAGGAGTGCCGACCCCTGTAACGTTGTCCCAGCCGGGAGTCACTGCGAGCGAGGAATCAGTGCCGAAGCTTATGATCATCCAGCCGGACAACGCACCCCATTCCGGTGGAATCTCGAACAGGGCGCTGTAGTAAGTCGAAGTATTTGACAACGGAGCAACGAGCTGATCGGCAGTGATGGGAGTTCCATCGATGATGCCGGTAACGTTTGTCGGCGATCCGACTGGTACAATGTCGGTAACGGCAGCCGCAGGCAGGTTGTAAATCAGCGGCGCAGCTTGTCCAAGCGGGTGACCGGCCTTCTGCGCAGCGATCGCCATCAGGCCGGAAAACATCGGACAAGCGAGGCTGGTGCCGCCGACATCCCAGGTAGATGTGACACCGTTACTCGTCAAAATGATTTCAACACCCGTCCACTCATCGGCGAGCCAGGATATATCAGGGATCAGTCGCCTATTCCCGGGAAGCGCACTTTGGAATGACGGTTTTGCAAAGTTATGACTGGCTCCGCCGCCCGAACCGCTACTAAATCCGCCGAAGACTAGAGGGACCTGCGGAACATTATCGTCCGGCACGAGACCTCCGCTCGGACTGGCATAGGCGATGTACGTCAGGTTGTGCCCGTACCCAGTCTGAAACTTGATCGTGTTATCTGGATTCAAAGCGAGCGTTGTGCCACCAATCGCGGTGCCATATGCCGAGCTGGCTGGATAAATCACCGTTGGTGCATAAGGCAAGCCCCACACAACGTAATCTCCGTAGTCTCCGGTACCAGCGTTGACGTCGATGCCTTGAGCGGCTGCCATTTGAAAAATGCGTTCGCCTTGGTAGAGCGCAGCCGGAGTGAAGTAGTGCTCGGGATAACCCCAACTGTTGGAGATTGTATTGCCGACGTGATGGACCACAGCGTAGTTGATCGCTTCGAACAGACCGGAAAGCGTGGCGTATCCTCCGGCGGAAAGGACCACTGCAACGTTCGCACCGGGAGCGATCGCATGAGACCATTCAACATCAAGAGTGGTTTCGGCGGCCCAAACCTCGGCGGCGTCTTGTCCATGATGTTGGCCACTGTTAACGAGACCGGGTGCTCTGACGACCTGCAAATTGACCGGCGCCAAGCCGTAGATCTGGGAAAATAGCGCTGCATCCTGCTGGATGCTCGGTGAACCGAACGCAGCAATGATCACGATTGTTTGGCCTGACCCATCGTATCCCGCGGCGTACAAGGGGCTCAGATTATATGCGGTTTGCACCTGATTGGGTGAATACCCGATTGGCGCAAGGTACGGGATTTGATCGGGAATGTCTGGTCCATAGCGGTTGCCTGTAAAAGTTACGGTGTGCCCGCCACCGGTAAAGGCATGCGTCTCCGGAGGACGGAAGCCGTACGATTCGTAAAACAGGCCGGCAGGTTCCACCGAGACATCATCCAATCCCATGATTGCGGCAACGAACGCTCCTGAGGCGTCGGCGATCGCGGGATCGGCAGTATTCGAACGGTATGTCTTCCCGCCGAACGTATAGGAATGAATGCTTACGTGAAAGGCATTTTGAATGTCTCCTACCGTTCCGTACGCCCTGATGTACATATTGTTTTCTGCCACGACATCGATGGTGAGTCGCTTGCCGCGCAAAAAATTCCGCACTGCATTGGCCTCTCCTGAACTCGCGCCAAAGTTCGTGTTGAACTGAGTCTGTGTTAGCCATCTGTGATAATTAGCGTGGTTTACTTGTTGTTGTTGTCGAACCAAGGCGTCGAGTTGAGCTTGATTGTGCAGCTTCAGCCAGACCGTTATAGTGATAAGAGTGCTGGGATCGACAGCTCCACCATCTGCCGCTTGCTGGATAAATGTCGGGGTGTTGCCGGTGATCACGAAATTGGGAGGATCGGCTTGCATGTGAACCGCGGTGCTTAGACCAACAGAAATGATTATGGCGAGCAGCTTCTTCATATTTTAGTTTCGGTTTGTTGTTTTGGCCTTCTTTGACTTCTCACCGTGCCGCCTTCGTCCCCGCACCCGCGGGCTCCGGCGTGCCGAGGAGAAATCAGTTTCCGGCCGTTCACCAGAGTACTGCGCGAAACTCAACCGGCTGTTATGCGGAAAATTGAAAGAGAACCACGGATTACACGGATGTCGCTGATATGGGAAACGGTTAAACAGACGTAAACGAAGCCAGCGAAGATTCAGTCATTTCTTTCGTACCGCAGTGTTTTGTTTCTTTCGTTGCCTTCTGTTACACGTTGTTTCAGCGAAACGTGATTCTCCGCCGATTTGCCGAACAGTTGCCACATTCTCGCATTCAGTCCGCACGCGATTGAGCATTAAGAGTTCAGGCGCTTGGCACAAGTGCCTCTACATCTTCGGCCATGGCACAGCGATCTCAGATTAGCATTGCCAAGTTTCACAGAAAAGGTGTGTAATCGCGTTCGTCGGACTCGTTTGGGTCTGCAATGAAGGCTCCCCTTAAATCGAATTTCTCCTGGCTCACAGTTATCGCGGCATTTGGATGCTTTTTGATTGTTGGGGCAAATACATTCGCGCAGGAGACAGGAGCTTCCGGTGTTATAGAAGTCGAGCGCGTGATCGTAACTGGCTCGAACATTCCAACGGCACAGGAAGTCGGCCCAAACCCGGTCGATACCTATCGCCCCGCGGACATCGAAAAATTGGGCATTCGTAATGCAACCGACCTGACGACTTTTCTGCCGCAACAGTCAGGCGCGACCGCAAATCTGAACATGGCCAATGGCGGGGACGGCACTGTTCAGTTCAATCTGCGAGGGTTGCTGGCCAAGGAAACTCTCGTGCTGGTTGATGGAAAGCGTGTCGCGTTCGGTTCGCTGAACGCCGTTGGGTACAGCGGCGGCGCGGACATCAACCTGATTCCGTTCCCGATGATCGATCACGTCGATATTCTGAAAGATGGTGCCTCAGCCGTCTATGGCTCTGATGCGATCACGGGCGTGGTCAATTTCTTTTTGGTTCACAAATTCCGCGGAGTGGAGATCGGAAGCAGCTATGGAAACACAAACCTCGGAGCGTCTAACGACATGGGAGAGTGGGAGGGATGGATCAAAGCAGGGACAGGCGATGATAAGACAGAAATAGTCGTTATTGCCGATTTCTGGCAGCGCACCGGCGGCGTCTTCAGCGCCGATCGCGACTTGTCCAGTAATGCCTTTCAAATACCATGGGGAGGATTCGACGAACGCAGCGGGAATTTCCCCGGCAATGTGCAGTTCCTCTTCCGCTTAACCCCGAAGATGTTTTTCGGCCCGGGCGGCACAGTGCAGATCGGCGTGAACACGCCCCTTCCGCACTCGGCTCCGAACTCGGCGACTTCGCCATTTTATAAGCAACCCGGTTTTCCGTTCCAAGTTTTAGGTGGACAGCCGGTCGTTAATCCCAATGGGTATCCAGGGGCGCCCGGTATCATAGGACCTCACGCAATCCAGCATTTGCCCCAAACGGGCACTGATTATAAGGGCGGCGGTAATTACTGGCTTTTCAACTTCGCTGCTGTAACGCCAGATCTTGCGCCGGCTGATCGCCAGGCCTTCTACGGTTCCTTTACGCGCGATGTGTGTGACAAATACCTCACGCTGTTCGGCGACTTTAAATTCGTCCGTTCATATTTCGATGCGTCATTGGCAGCCGTGCCGTTTGCACCCGACCCATTCAAGCAACCGGGTGTTAACGTGGGCTTTAGTCCGTTTGGCATCAGCGTCCCAATCCAAAACCCGTTTAATCCCTTCACGGTCGCGGACGCGACTATTCCCAATTTTTTTCCCGATGGAAGCGGTCTCCCCGTAACGACCGGTGTGGCCTTTCGCGGAATTAACGACACCGGTCTGAGACATGAGAAGTTCACTTACTGGGACCAACTCTTCGATCTAGGATTGCGTGGCGAGATGGGAGAGCTAGGCGATTATTTTAAGAGCTGGAACTGGGAGCTGGGTTTTCGATATTCGCGTAATGAGGGACAAGATTTGTCCGTCAACGAAGCCAGCCAACCCGGGTTGCGTGGAGCACTGCTGGATACAAACCCGGCTACGGCGTTCGATCCGTTTTTGAATTTCAATGCGCATAACACAGCCGCGGCCAGGCAACGCGTTTATGTTACCCTGCATAACTCAGGCGAATATGAGTTACCAATTGGGTATCTCACCTTTAATGGCGATTTGTTCAATCTTCCAGCCGGCCCCGTCTCGTTCGCTTTGGGAGGTGAGTATGACGCGCCAAGATGGACACGCGATCGTGACTCACTCAATAACACCTTTCAAAGCATCGGCTCCAGTGATGGGCAAGGTGCACGGGTAAATCGAGACGTTTGGTCAATCTATCAGGAAGTGCGTGTGCCTTTCACCAGCCCGACTTGGAACTTTCCCGGCTTCTATAGCTTCGAAGTGGACTTTGCCGAGCGCGAGGAATGGTACAGTCAAAACACCTCTGCGGTTCCAGCTGCCGGAGCTTTTCCCTTTCAGCCGGCGGTACATACACAGTACAATGCACAGAAACCGAAGGTTTCCGTTCGCTGGCAGCCGATTGATCCAAAATATGTCGGCGGCGTTACGTTGCGTGGCAGCTACACCGAAGCGTTTCACGCTCCGTCACTCTCAGAAATTTCACCCGCTTCTACGGAGAGTTTCGGCGGCGGCTTCGATCCAATATTAAAGGAAGATGTTAATGCGGAGGGCCGCGCGATTGGAAATCCCAACCTGCAGCCGGAGGTGGCGTATGAATGGTCGTATGGCGTCGTTTACAGCCCGAAATGGATTAAGGGCCTGACGCTCAACGCGGATTGGTGGCATATTGATATGCGATCAATCACTGCTCTTCTCGGCACGCAATTCATTATCGACAATAATATCCCGGGTTTGGTCGTCCGTGGTCCTCCCGTGATTCCCGGCAAACCGGGACCAATCATCCTCGTTATTGATCCCAATGACAATCTGACAGGCGCAATCTTTGAAGGTCTCGATTACGAAGCCATCTATACCTTGGATTCAGCGATCTTCGGCCACGGAGATTTCGGCAGATTGACGGCGACACTTAACGGGACCTGGTTGTCGCGCGCTGAGCTCCAGATTCAGTCCAGTACAAAACGGTTCGGGATCGCTGGCGAAGTCATACCGCCGGATTTTACACTGACCGGTTCGCTGCCGTGGAGTCGTGCTAATGCTAGTCTGTTCTACGATGGCGCAGCCGATACTTGGATGCGGGGTGTGGATGTCGGCGCGGTGGTCCACTACACTGGTCAATACGAAGATGACAATCTCAGTCTCACACCAAATCCGTTCACTGGGGAACCCTCCAAGCCGCAAACACCGAGAAGCGGGTTCCGGTCATGGCGCGCCCGGAAAGTGCGAGAATGGACAACGCTCGATCTGATTTCATCCTACACGTTTAATCTGCCGCCCCCTGCTGCTGCGCAGGTGCCGGGTCTCGCAAAAGATGGGGGCAAGAACGTGAAGATGAAGGACGGCAACGAGAAAAATGTTTTCCCTGTATCAACAGCTGAGTATGGCTGCAGCAATTGGAAGTGGTGGCTCAATAACACCACCATCACGCTCGGGATGCAGAACGTGTTTGATTCGGATCCGCCATTCGTCGCTGGCGCTGCGGAGAACGGCTACGACGAATCGATTGCCACGATCAAGGGCCGGTTCTGGTACGCACAATTGAAGAAGAGATTTTAAATGTCAGCTACGGGGTCGATTCGGCGCGCCGGCCCGCACGCAGCGGGTAAACCGGGTGCCACCCTACCGTTCTTGTCTGAGTTACCTTGTTATCCCTTCGACGAACAGCTGTCAAGCGCGCTCGCTGATGTCGATCTTTGTTATCCCTGTTATCCCTGTTATCCGCGTAACCTATCGTAAGCGTTTTATTTTGGGGCGAGCGAAGCGACGATTTTTTCGAAGCGCGGATCACCGCGGAGAGAATCCCAACAGGGATCCAGGCGCAGCTCGCCGTACGTTGGGCCTCCGTCGAGCTTCGCGACTGTTTCTAGTTGTTCGACGGCCAAGCCGCGTTCGCCGGTCCACGCGTAGATCCATGCCAGGTTCCGTGCAATACCCACGCCGTCCGTCCGGTCTTTGTCGATCGGCTGGAGTTCCGCCGCCCGCCGGCCTTCGCGCAGCGCCGCCTCTTTTTGCCCGAGTGCAGCGTCGATGACCCCCAACCTGGAAAGCGGCCAAGGGTCGGCAGGCGAGGCGCTGCGATCCTTTTCCTGCTGTTGATTACGAGCGGCGGTAAAGGCAGTCTGGGCACCAATAACGTCTCCTTTCGCGCGAGCAACTACGCCCACAAAGAAATCATGGGTAAAGTCGCCACCCCATTCTTGCTGTTTCGAAACTGTCGCCAGAATGCGACCGGCGGCATCAAAATCGCGCTCGTACAAAGCTAATTGAAACCTTGCAAACTTCATATCTGCATCATTCGCGGATGCAGGTTCCTCCGCGAGGATCTTCTCAATCGTAGCGCGGCAATTCCGTGTATCGCCTCTCCAATGCATCTCCAGCCCACCCCCGCGAGCTATCCTTAAATCGATAGAGTTTGGCTTCAGCGCGAGCGCACGATCTAAAGCCTTTTTGGTCTTTTCATAAGGCAGGGGGCGCGAACCAAAATCAAATCCTGCAACATTCAGCGCGAAAAAAAGATTTCGAGGATCCAGCTCACTGGCCCGCTCCATATTGCGCACGGCGTCGGCCCAGCGGCCTTGCCGCCGGTCGATCCATGCACTCACTTCATAAACCTGCGGGTTGTTAGGCAAAGTGCGTCGCGCAATAGCTAGCTCCGAGCGGGCGCGATCATAATCGAAATATCCCCAATAAAGATGTAATGCTAGAGCCAGGTGCGCTTCGCCCGAGTTTGGATTTAAGTGGAAAGCCGAATCAATGGCCCCTTTCGCTAAAGCTAAACGGGCTGGCGTGCGATCAGTCATGAAGTAGAGCCAGTCGTGCGCCTTGGCGAGCCAGTAATACGCAAGAAGGAAGTCGGGATCGCGATTGGTCGCCTGATTAAGCAGATCCACGGTTTGGAAAATCTCCTTCGGCTTAGTTTCGCTATTGGCCGTCGCGATCGCTGGGATTGCGCGCACATAAAAATCATAGGCAGCAAGGT
>DATDFM010000159.1:0-5657 GCA_036522635.1 Candidatus Udaeobacter sp.
GTGTCGCAGCCTTCGATCAGCGCTCAGCTCAAGCTGTTGGAAGACTCGCTCGGCGAAAAGCTTTTTAAGCGCAGCGGCCGCAATCTCGTACTTACTGAAATGGGCCACTTGGTGCTCACGTACGCAGACGAAATCTTTTCGACGGGACGTGAGTTGATGAGCGCAGTGAAACAACGTCCCGGCGGGCGTTTGCTCCGACTAAATGTCGGAATGACGGATTCGATTTCCAAGCTGATGGGTTTTGAATTTCTCAAACCTGCGCTCCGCTTTTCCGAACCGGTCCATGTCGTTTGTCGGATGGCGGCGATCGAGGTTTTGGTCAATCAATTGCAGGCGCACCGACTCGACATCGTACTCGCTGATGAGCCAGCCTCGAGCAGCCTGAAATCAAAGACTTTTAATCATCGGCTCGGGCGCTCCGGCGTCACTTTTTGTGCGGTGCCAGCGATGGCCAAGAAGCTGCGGCGCAATTTCCCGCAATCTTTGAATGGGGCTACTGCATTGCTGCCGACAGAAAACATGGGCATGCGAGCGGCGCTAGAGACGTGGTTCGATACTAAGGAAATTCATCCTCGTCTCCTCGGCGAGTACGAGGACTCCGCACTGATGGTTTTTTGTGCTACTGCTGGACGCGGCTTTACCGTCGTACCTAGCGTGGTTGCGCGAGAAATCATGAAACATTGGCGGCTGAGAGTTATAGCGAATGTCGATGAGTGCGGGACGGAATTCTATGCGATCACCACAGAGCGGCGAGTGAAAAACCCGGCAGCTATAGCCATCACGGAACATGCGTACTCGGAGTTATTTGCGTGAGCAGTGTTACGTCTCACTAGACACATGAAAACCGCGGAATCGACCGATCGGCACGACGGCGAAGTATCGGGATCCAAACCGCTTCTACCGCAATCCCCGCTGCGACAACCTGCAGGAATGACGGCGCGCCGATAAGCCGACCTTTTCTCACGGCGTAACCTGGAGCTCGCCCGCCGCGCCAATCATCATGTCTCGCATGTTATGATTGACGATTGGATACTTTCCAGGTTGAGGGATGATCGCGTCGAACACCACGCCCTGGCCCGGCGCAATCGGATAAGTGGAAACTCCGCTGAGAGCATGTTTTGCGTCACCGTCGGGGTAAACAGCAGCGAACATTCCGCCGATGATGTGAAATGCGCTGGCGAGATTTGGGCCGGCATTGATGACGTAGAGCCGAACGCGTTGCCCGATTTTCGCCGTGAGCGGATGATGATTGTACTGGAAGGCGATGCCGTTGAAGACAACTTCGTCGGGCCTGACGCTCATCATCTTGTCGTAATCGCCGGTCATGAGCGTGCCTTCGGCTTGCGCAGTGTACCACTCGCTTTGCACGAGCACGTAGCTTACGTCGGCGGGTGGTAGTGGCTCAGATGGATCGACGATGATCGCTCCGTACATTCCGTTAGCAATGTGCTGCAGCACTGGCGGCGTGCCGCAGTGGTAAACAAACGCGCCGGGCGTGCCGGCGACAAATGAGAACTCCAGCTTCTGTCCGGGGTCGATCGAGCGGTAGGCGATATTGGGCGCGACTTGGGCGGCATGGAAGTCGATTGAGTGCTGCATTGTGCCGTTGTTGACAAAGGTGACGTTCACTGTTTGCCCTTGCCGGACGTGGAGAATCGGTCCAGGGACGGTGCCGTTGAACGTCCATGCCTGATATTGCACCCCGCTCGCGATCTCAATCGTGGTGTCTTTCGACTCGATGGTCACAGCAACAGCGTCGCCGTTCCCAATGAGTGGCGGCAGCACTGGTGAAAAGGCGTGAGAGACCGGCGCACCCGATGTAATGCTCAGCGGCGAAACGGCGGCGGCAGCGTTTTGCGGAGTCGGTGGCAAAACGGTCCTGGCGCTGTCGAGCGTGGTTAGCGCAAAAGCAACGATGCAGATGATCGCTCCGATCACGGCGAGCTGGTGGTCCCAGTCGAGTGCTGGCGGCGGTTGCGCGGAACGTTTCGGCGCCCATTCGACCAGCGATGCCCATCGTGGATAAACACGTTCAACGTAGTAATCGACACTGTAGGGATTGGGACCGAGCAGATGCTCAAACAGCGCCGCAGCGATGAACACGAGTACATAGACCAGGGCCGGGCCGACATTCGTTGCGCCAGAAGTATAAGGTCCACCGAAGCCTTCAGCGGTGGACCAGATCAACAGACTAAACAGCGCGCCAGCGAAATAAGTAATCCGCCGTGCGAAACCGAGCAGCAAGCCGAGCGCAATCGCCGTTTCAATCAATCGTGTGGCGGAAATGAAGAATGGCGTGTACATCGTGACCAGACGCAGCCACATATGAAACCACGGCTGCAACCAGTGCGGCTGTGCGTTCGCGGCATTCTGCAGATAGCCGACATAATGCGCGGCAAACCCCGGCTGCCATTTCAGGTAGGCATCGATCGCCATCAGAACGCCAAAAGCGGTGCGGACTCCCGCCGCGGCGACGATCAGCCACGCTGCCGATATGGTTTCGGCATTTGACTTTGTCTCTGCTTGATTTGAGACGGCTTCCATCGCTTAGCTCTTTTCCAGCAGTATTTCACCGTGCGTGATGGCATTCATCGTACAGAATTCGCGCGAGTGCCGCCGAGTCAGTTAGCACACCCATGCGACGCCCGAACGTGTCGGCAATGCACATGGCGCGGCTTTTCGCTTCCTCGCTCTTTGGTCCAGCGAAGTTTTCGTCGACCGTTTCGGCGAACAGAGTGAGCCACCGTTCGAAATGCGCCTGCTGCACTGGAAGAACGGCGTGCTTTGGAAATGGCGTGCCCTGATAGTTACCGCTCCCGAATAACAAAGAGACCCAGAAGCGGTACATCGTCGGCAGATGTGCCGCCCAATCCACCTTGGCGATTTCGTTGAAGATCGGCTCGAGTAGCTCGTCGCAATTAACTTTGGCGTAGAAGGCATCGACAACCCTCTTCACATCTTGCGCCGTTTCGATATCGCAGAGGGCATTCATGAGTTTACATAATCCGCGCTCCCTCCTACCGCGAGCGCGCCACCTTCATTTTCCCAGCGACCGATCCAACGATTGATTTCAGTGGAGCAAAATGCGCCACCACCAGGTCTATTGTCTTTCGGAAAAGAGAGTCTCTGCAAGGGTGGACCTTCTTGCAGGAGGAAATTAGAAGAAGGGAAAGTGAGCATTAGCTGGTTCATCGGATTGTTTGAATAACAGCCCTTTTAGCTCCGGCAGAATCGTCCTCTAGACCTCGTTTTCGAACAAAGCCAAAGCTTTGGACTATGCAGCTCGGCGAGGTTCCTTCGGCAAACTCCGGGCGGCCCCGAGCGTCAAATCGGCACCAGTTCTTCGTCTTGCAGCGATCGGTGTATCGCTTTCGGCGCTCGTTTCGAAGGTCACCCCTCCACCAAATGAGCGGGAACAGGCGCGACGACTCCGACCGCCGGTTTTTCCTGCTGCATCTCGACCAACACAACAGCGCCGGCAAACAGCGCCACGGCAAAAATAAATGCCGCGACGACTGTCCATTTGCTCGCCGGTTTGTACACCGTCGCGGATTGCATAACGCGTTGCCGGTGCGGTCGATTCCCTGCTGGAGGTCGCGAAATCCGGACCACCTGAGCGTCCCGCGGTACTTCTGAGCTCTTCAATGTTGTAGTTTGCATATTGGTTTTAGACGAGAGGGTTAATACGTCTCGTCACAGAAACGTTACGCATTGTGCTCGATTCAAATAAGACTTTGATTCGATCAAACACATAACTTATCACTATGTTTCTGGACCCGCTCGGAAGTGGATTGACTTCGATCGCTGGAAGCGCACTAGATTATTGCAACGGATCCAGCGGCTCGCGCTGCTGAATGGGCAATCGGCCTCGCGCCGGGCGTTCGGTCGGCTCAATTGTTCCGCCTGTGCATGTGAAGGCTGTGCGCGTCCAGTCTCTGGTGCAAGAAGGTAGTCCCAGTTTAGCTGGTTCACTGCACTGGGCCGCGGGATAAACGAGAATGGCCGTCAGCTCAGCATAGCAATCCGTCTCGCGATGCAGTAGGTACGCCTGAACGCGATGAATTCGGATCTCATCAGTTAGTTCGAGTCCTCACGCCAGCGATGACGATTGCACAAAAAGACATAAGCAATGTTCATACGCTCTTTTTGCGAACCGCGAGGGCATTCCGACCGACTCAGCGATCAAAATGGCCGGCGGCTTCGGGCTGATAGTCAATCTTCGTCACCTTCATTCGCCGTAATCCGTCGGGGACGTTCCACTCGAATTCATCGCCGACGCGATACCCGAGCATTCCTGCTCCGATCGGGGCCAGCACAGAAATCTTTTCTTCGTCGATGTTTGCTTCAGAGGGGAAAACAAGAGTGAAGGCAACACTCTCGCCGCTCTCGAGATCATGCATCTCCGCACGCGAGTTCATCGTAATCACGTCGTTGAACACATCTTTTGGATCAACGATGACAGCTCGGTGCAGCTCTTCGGTCAGAGCTTTCAGATCCCCATGCTTGCGGGGATCGGAAGCCTCTACTTCCATAAGCAAATCTTCGAGGCGCTGCTTGTCTTGGTTAGTGATATAAATGGGGTTCTTAATCCCACCATTATCTTGGCGGAACTGTCTAACTTGCGTTGTCATCATCACAGACATTAAACATTCTCGCGACCAAGTTACTAAGACTTATGTGCGATCATAACGATAGTCTTTCGTTATCTAGTTGCGACGATACTTCGTAGCATCCGATTCCTGGATTTCAGGTTCGCGAATTCTCGGGATCAACAGTGATCCGCAACCTGAGTCCCCAGAGCAGAAAGCCATTAGTAATTAGTCAAACAGCACATGACTTATATAGCCCTCTGATCAACGTACCTTCACGAGGAGGACAACAAATACATGAATTATGAGAACAACGGGACAGACCACATGGCGATGCAGGGACGTAAAAGTAAGCGTCACTTAAACCCAAAGGCTTGCTCCTTAACGTAGAATGATCGCCTACAAAATATCCAAGAATGCGAGGATTTTGTTTGTGGGCATCAATCCGCATCCCGGTTCTTATCGACGCGGCGTCCCGTTTTCGAACAACAAGATGTTTTGGTATCTGCTGAATCGGGCCGGGTTACTTCAGGAAGCAGAAAGGGATCTGAGAAATGACCAATTACTCAAGGCGATGTATGACAAGAAATTCCTGCCGAAATACAGACTGAATTTCGTGAACCTCGTGGACCGTCCTACGATTGATGTGACCAAGTTGAAGAAAGGGGAGGAGGAAGCAGGGATTAATCGGGCGTTAAGAATCATTCGGAGATGTAAGCCGCGCGTGGTTTGCTTTATCGGGAAAATTGCCTTCAACAAATTTTACCGGACTCGAAAATGCGACTGGGGTTGGCAGGCGAAGATCTATGACGCCAAGGTTTATCTGATGCATTTTCCGATTCGCGGCCCTGGAGCGATCCGGGTGCAAGAATTGAAAGAAGTGAAGCAAGCTAGTGACCGGCTTAGATCCTCGTTTAAATAACCATCCCTCTTTTTTGAAGTGCCTTTGCCACATCTTCCACGCTGGCATCCGGCAAAATCGTGCCATCAATATCCAGAGTAGGACTCTTATCCTGGCCCGATGCGGCTTCCACTTCCTTGGCGTAAGCAGGATTGGTTGTCACATTC
>DATDFM010000160.1:0-4335 GCA_036522635.1 Candidatus Udaeobacter sp.
CTACGCGAAACGGAACGTGGTCATGCGCGACGGGATTGTCCGCGACGATCTTACCGTGGCGCAGCGGCTCGATGCCGCGCGCGAATTGGAACAGCTAAGATCGACAAGCGATGATGCGAGTTAACGAAAAAACTGGAGGGATGGGCTCCGTCCCGCCCTAGATTTTGGGACGACACGAAAGTGGTCTCTCCATTATGAGGATTAGCTCGACATTTAATGTCGCGTTCCGCGCGTTGCGCCGGAACAAATTGCGGTCGGTGCTGACCGCGCTCGGCATCATCATCGGTGTCGGCGCAGTCATCGCGATGGTCGGCATCGGCAACGGCGCGAAGGCACAGGTTGAATCACAGATCGCCAGCCTGGGCGAAAATGTGATCCTGATCTTTTCCGGTAGTACCACCTCGAGTGGCATTCGCACCGGCTGGGGCGGCGCAGGCACGTTGAAGATTGAAGACGCTGAAGCAATTCGTCGCGAGGTGCCCGGCGTAATCAGCGTTAGCGAAGAAGTTGTCTCCACCACGCAGGTAGCGGCTGGAAATCAAAACTGGTTCACACGGATTTACGGAGAATCAGCGGATTACTTTGATATCCGCCAATGGCCGCTTGCTGATGGCGTACCCTTCACAGCACAGGATGTACGCAGCGCGAACAAGGTTTGTGTGATTGGCCGCACCACTGCAACGCAAATTTATGGCAACGAAAATCCGATTGGCCAGATTTTGCGGATAAAGAATGTGCCGTTCACGATTCTTGGCGTCCTCACGCCGAAAGGGCTGAGTCCGCAGGGCGTCGACCAGGACGACATCGTCGTGATGCCCTACACAAGCGCCATGAAACGGGTGATCGGCGGCACCACGCTTCGGAACATCAATGTCCAAATCGCTGATGCCCAGCAGATCCAGGCCGCGCAGCAACAAATCATCTCCTTGCTTCGCCAAAGACACAACATTCGCCCCGGACGCGACGACGATTTCACGGTGCGAACCCAGCAGGAAATCGCCGAGACCGCTACGGCCACATCGCGGGTGATGACGGTGCTGCTCGGCGCAATTGCAGGTGTGTCACTGCTCGTCGGTGGCATCGGAATCATGAACATTATGCTCGTGAGCGTGACTGAGCGGACACGCGAGATTGGTGTGCGCATGGCTGTGGGCGCACGCGGGAACGACATTCTCACGCAATTCCTGATAGAAGCGGTCACGCTCAGTTCCGTCGGCGGCATCATTGGCATCATCTGCGGCATCGCTACATCGAGGATCCTGTCGATCTACGCGCATTGGCCAACGCTGATTTCCCTCAGCTCAATCGTAATCGCATTCCTGTTCAGCGCTGCGGTCGGCGTCTTCTTCGGTTTTTATCCAGCACGCAAAGCAGCCGCCCTCGATCCGATCGAAGCCCTCCGCTATGAATGAAATGAATGACGAAACCGGAATGTCGAATGAAGAAAGGATGTCGAAGCCCGAATGACGAACTTAGCGTGATACGATCACCGACCCATATCGGATTTCGGCATTCGGATTTGATTCGTCATTCGTCATTCGGATTTCGTCATTTACATCATTTCTCAGTCTTTTTCGTTGCGTCCGTTCCCGGCGTCTCCGCTACCGCATCCACCTCAACCGGCGCTTCGCCATTCACGCGCACTGTTCCAACAATACGTGCCCGATCGCCGCTTTGCTCAGCTCGTTCTTTGTCGTTAAACATCGCCGTCGCTGGCTTTTGTGGAGGCGGCCCCGCGTAATTCCCATCGAACACTACTGTCTTTTGCAGGCTGACGTTATATCCAGTCGCGTGAAAGTACGATTGAGGAATAGCTGATTTCTTTTCGCTGACGGATTTAGCGGCGTTTCGTGGCATCTGCTTCGCGAGATCGCGTCCCGCAGCGATGCGTGAGTCGAGCTCGCCGCCTTTCGCCACCTGCTCGATTTTACCTGTGTACGTCGAGCCGTCGGCATCGAGTACCCGAATTTCATTCCCCTCTTGCTGAACCTGAAACTTATTCAAGACATTCGGCATCCCGTTTACCTGCGCATTGTTCCGAAAAGATTGAACGGCCGATTGCTGCGAGAATTGTTGCGTTGTGCCCATGTTGCCGGCCGATGAAGGTTGCGCGACCACTGGTGCGGCTGCCGCGATTCTATCTGATTTAGCTTTTAGATCGGCACCGGTGAGAGGCACGGCCGCGGGCACGGCTTGGTTTTTCGCGTTGGCAATCTCGTCGGATTCTTTTTTTGCCTGACCTGGAAGGTCGGACGCACCTCGTCCTTCCGTGAAGTGAGTTGACGACTCCGATTCAGAGGACGGCGGCGCCGCGCCGGGTTCCACTTTCACTTGCCTGTTGTCGGCCAGATTCACCGTCGGTCCCGTGACACTGACCGCCGGAGCTTTGGTGAGAGCGTCCTTTGCCGCCGCGGCGGAATTCAGAGTATCGGACGCCGCAACGGTGCGATCACCAAGGGCAAGATGACTGGCCTCTGTTCCAGGGTGTGATTGGTTCCACCAAATCGCTGGGACGAGCACAATCAACGTTGCCAAGGCTGCCGCCACCGTCACTCGCGGCCAGAACATGGTTATCCATGAAGGTCGCGACTCCATGTCTTCGTCTTCCGGCGCTCCGGTCCGCGCAATCTCCTCATGCAGGCGCGCACGCATCGGATTCGGCATTTTGGGGTCGTCACCAAATTGCGCGCGACGCGCTTTTGCCAGCGCCTCAAGCATTTGTTCAATTGGTTTCTTTGGTTCCGATTCCATGTGTTTACCTGTTAGACGGCAAACGATTGTCCGGTGGCAAAATTTCCTTCGCGATGTTGAGCAGGCGATCGAGGCATTTGCTTAGTCGCGAGCTGACTGTTTTCGCATTAAGACGCAGTTCCGCTGCGATCTCATCGTAACTCAAGTCGCCGAAGTATCGCAGTTCTATGATTTCCCGACAGGGCTCTCCGAGACGATCGAGGCTTTGCCTAACGAGCCGGGAAGTCTCGGAAATCTGCAATAAGGCATCCGGACCGGGATTCCCGGATGGCGGATCAATCGGTGGTTCGTTGTCTGTTTGACCAGCGTGAATCGGAATGTGCACTGCGTTTCCACCTCGTTTCGCGGCTCGTGTTTTTTCCCGATAATCCATGGCCTTGTTCGCCGCGATTCGCAGCAACCACGTTTGGAATGAACTTCGAGCCTGAAATGACGATAAATTTTTGACCACCGATAAAAATGTTTCCTGACAGATTTCTTCTGTGTCTTCGTGGCTAAAGTCGCCGGAGAGCTGAAACACAAACCGGGCGACCGTCGCATAATATTTATCGAATAAAGAATCCCATGCCGCCGTATTTCCGTCGCGGCATTTTGCAATGATTTGGACTTCTGAGGCCAACGCTGAGACGTCGGCTGCTGGCAGCGGTTTGGCGGTACTGGAAAGCCTTTGATCGATCACAACTCCTCGCGGACGGAGCATCTTATCGGGGTCTGACCGTCAGGCCTAGCCTCCTGATCAAAAATAATGCTTTCGTCAGACCGGGAGCATTTTTCGGGAGTTTCCGACTAATGCTCCATGAACAAAAAATTGGTGCTGGCCCTCGGGCTCTTCCTCCTCGGAGCCATCTCTCAATCGCGCGGAGATGGTTTCATCGTCATCGAGCGCCCGATCTATGTTCCGCCGATTCATTACCCGTTCGCGCCGCTGGAAGTCACCAGTCATCAGGTCAACGTCAAAATTGATGGACAAGTCGCCATCACGTCGATCGACCAGGAGTTCTACAATCCTAACGACCAACGGCTCGAAGGTTTTTACATGTTCCCGGTCCCTAAAGGGGCGCACATCGACAAATTCAGCATGGAAATCGCCGGGAAGAGCGTCGATGCCGAGCTGCTTCCGGCTGACAAGGCGCGTGGCATTTACGAGGATATCGTTCGAAAAATGCGCGATCCGGCGCTGCTCGAGTACGCCGGCCGCGACCTCTTCAAGGTCCGCATCTTTCCGATCGAACCGCGCAGCCGCAAGCCGATCAAGATTTCCTATACCGAACTACTCCGTTCCGACGCGGGCACGGTCACTTATCTCTACCCCCTGAGCACTGAGAAATTCTCCGCCCGGCCGATCAAAAATCTGAGCGTGAAAATTGAGCTCAAGAGCACGGAGCCGCTTGCCTCGATTTATTCGCCCAGCCATAAGGTGGAGATCAAGCGCGATGGCCCTAACCGCGCCGTCATCGGCTATGAAAGCAAAGACGAAAAACCGGACACAGATTTTCAGCTCGTCTACAGCTCCGACACGCGTGACGTCGGCCTTCGGTTAATCACTTACAAACCGGACGATGACGACGGCTATTTTCTGCTCCT
>DATDFM010000161.1:0-3004 GCA_036522635.1 Candidatus Udaeobacter sp.
TGATCCCGACAGTGGCATGGCAGAATTGCAGAAGGGCGACGTGATAGAACAAATCAATCAACAGCCTGTTACGTCGGTCTCCGATTACAAGAAAATTGGTGATTCGTTAGACCCTAATCAGCCGCAGGTGCTATCTGTCTGCCGCCATAGGGCGCGATCGTTCCTGGTTTTGCGGCCGCGATAAGTGTAGCTGTAGCCGCCTCGCTCCGTCGAGGCGTTGACTGCACGACAGTTTGCACGGCAACAGAGCGCCGTGTCTACAACGTGTCAGCACGCAATCGCGTGACGACGGCACACCCCCGAAAGCATCTCCCACAGCGCGTCGAGAACGCGATTCACAGATGCTCTGACGGATTCAAAATTCTGATTGTCCAGGTAGCCGCCGAGTAACTTTTGTTCGGCCTCGGAGTGTTCGCGATCAGCTTCGATGTGCACGCTGAAATATTCGTAACGTTTCGGATCAACGAAGCCGTAGTGTTTTTTCAGTCCATCGATTTTTGACTCGCAGATCGCCGGGATCTGACTTTCGTACGCATAAAGCGTTGCCAGACCTTCAGCAGTCGATCCATCGCGGCAAACTGATCGGAATGTGTCGATCAAGTTTTTGGTTTCAGGCCATTTCTCAGCGTTTTGTGCATCGTGCGCGGTCATGCCAAGACCTTCCGCAAAGTTGAGCCAAAGCCCGGGATGATTCGGTGAGCCGGCTTCTTCATCGATGAGGTTCTTGAGCACTTCCTTGCGTGTCGCTTGATCGTCACACTTGGAATGAATTGCCGAAAGATACGTGGGAAAAGCCGCAACGTGCTGATAATACTGCCGCGCATAATCGACGAGGGCCTCTCTGCTCAACTCCCCACGCGTCCACGCAAGATAAAAGGGATGGGTTAACAGATGTTTTGCTGCAATGTCTTTATCGATTTGATCGAGATCTTGATTCATAAATTTTTGGTCCAGACAGCTGATTTTGTGCTGCGATGATTGACGGAATCTGTGGATCAATTTCATGTCATTTGCAAAATGTGTTTAATCCCGCGAACGGGGATAAGCACCCAGCTTGGGCGATTATTTAGTTCATAACCGATTTCGTAAACGGCTTTGTCGAGCAGATACGCCTCCAGCATGACTTGAAGATCTTCGCTGTCTTTGGGGACGAATGTCGCGCCTGTGGTGGTGTTCAGGTAGCTTTGCAGAAACAAGCTGCTCGTCTGGCGATACCAGAGATCAGCCCAGCGTTCGAGGAATGGAACATCTTCCTTGCGCAGCGATTGCTGCCAGAGAGCGGCATACGCGGCATATTGGAAGGAGCGCATCATGCCGGCAACGTCGCGCAGCGCGGATCGTTTCATTTTACGATCACTTAAAGGACGCGCCGGTTCGCCTTCAAAATCCAAAATTACGAAATCTTTACCGGTATAAACCAGTTGTCCCAGATGATAGTCGCCGTGAATCCGAATTTTCGCGGCGTGCGTGCGGCGGTCGAGCAATCGTTTTTCGCGCGCCAATATTTGTTTTTCCGCAGCGAGCACTTCTCGCGCTTCATTTCGGAATTTCGCAGGAACATCCGACAACTTTTTCTCCAGAGACGTAAACGCGCGGCGCAGGGAAGTGCGCATGCTTTGATAAACGGAGCGCTGTGCCATGGCGTTGAACGGCTCCGGGGCAAAGGCGGGGTCGTCATTCCTCGATGCAAGCGCGAGATGCAACTCGCCGGTCCGTTGCCCCAGCAGTTTGACCTTTTCAGGATACACACCGCCGACCAATTCTTCGAGAAGGACACCGGTGGGCGCTGTTTCACTCTGAAAATCGGCTTTGCGCTCCAGGACGCGATCATAGTAGCGGCCAAGCGCGTCCACAGTCAGTGTCCAGACGTTACCTTCGTTCGCGATCGCACGTTGTAGAAGACAGACAACAGTTGGAGCCGATTTCGCTCGACGATACTCGAGCGCTCCTACGAAAGCTGGCACGTTGGGAAAATCGGTTTTTTCCGTCAGGAATCGCGTAATTTCCACGTCAGGGTTCACGCCGTCCTCGAGTTTCCGATAAAGTTTCAGAAAAAATTTATTGTCAAAGAGCATTGAAGAGTTGCTCTGTTCCGCGCTCAGGACATGCGAATTGGAGGCGACATCAACGTCTTTTTCAAAGTCCGCGGTTGTTAGGCCAACAAATTGTCCCCCTTGGGTTCCGAGCGTGCGACGCTGCACAATCGCTTCGAACAACTGTGAGCGAAAAGCCGAATCCCAAATGGCATCGCAGAGGATGGCGCCATTCTTTCGTCCGAAGTGCGCGACGATCGCCTGCGACGCGTTCTGCGCAATCGAGTGCGCAGTTTCGCCAGAGGCGATCTTTACGGGTACGGCGTACCGTTCCGTCGGAGCGTCCAGATAGTTCACATCGACGAACCAGAGTCGCGCGCCGTCCGCATCTTGCGAAAGAGCAAGCTGCTCTGTCACTTTCAGGTTCCGGAAGTTGCGCGCTTTGGAACCGAACCAGCGCGAATTCTGGATGTGATTTGGAAGAACGTCGCGCTCGAGCTGTTCTCGCTGGCTATTACCAAGGAGGACGTCCAGCTGCTCCGGGGCTTTGATGGTTGGAACGACGTATTTCTTCGACGCACGGCGCGCATCAACCGGCGCATGTAACGCGAACCAATAATAGGCATGCGGTCCTAGTGTAATGACGTAACGCGTTTTCCTGATGGGCCGAAACAGATTGCGACTGAAAACCTCCATCGGCACACAGCCTGAGAAACGCGAGAGATCCAGCTCCGCCGACTGCGCGAAACGCGAGAGATTTGCCACGACCACAATGGTTTCATTTTCCCAACGACGCAGAAACGCCAGTACTTTCGGATTTTCCGGATTCAAGAATTCGAGCGAGCCGCGCGAGAACGCCTTGAAATTTTTCCGCATGGCGATAACTCGACGCGTCCACCACAGGAGCGATGAAAGATTTTTCTGGTGATTCTCAACATTAACCGCTTCGTAGTGATATTCGGGATCGATGG
>DATDFM010000162.1:0-42450 GCA_036522635.1 Candidatus Udaeobacter sp.
GGCCTCGACCCTTTGACTACCACTCTGGCCAACTACCAAATGCCGTGTCGTTATATGTACGGGGAAATTTCGGGAGATCGCGACTTCAACGGGACGCCTGACACAAACGTCCGTCCATACATGGCTTTCAAAGAAAGCTCCCTTTTAAGAGCTGACATGTCGATTCCGCCAAGTTCGTCAAACCCGGTGACTGCAATCCGCGATCCCTTTGGAAACAGCTATGGATACTCAACGGCAAAGGCTGCTAATCCCGGCGGAACGATCGGTTTCAATCCGACCTTTGATCTTTGGAGCATTGCGGATGGTACTGCTGGGACCGATCAGACTAAATGGGTCAAAAATTGGTAGCTGTTACTGTTGGCGGTTCTGTGAAACGCCATCTGAGAATCGCGACTTGGCGATGATGGCATCTGACACGGACGCCCGCCAAGGCGTGGACGATCGCGAACTATCCTTCGGTCGTGCGCACCACGACTTCCACGCGCCGATTGGGACTTTGCTCTTCGATTGAGCCATTCGGTGACGCGCGGAATTTTGTAGCGCCGAAGCCATGCGTTTGAACCTGCGCGGGATTAATTCCCATGGTATCGACGAGATAACGTTTTACGCTGTCAGCCCGGCGTTGGCTCAAATCGAGATTGTATTCAAATGTGCCAAATGAATCGGTGTAACCTTCCACGGAAAATGTGGCTTTCGGATTGCGCTGAATGAGGGTGCCAAGCTTTTGCAGTTGGCCGATTGCGCTCGATTGCAGCACATCGCTGTCATACTCAAAAATTTGATCGTCGGGCAGACGCAATTTTGTTCCTGATCCGAGCGGGCCTTTCTGCGCCAACAACTGGTCCAAATCGCTGAAGCCCGGCGCGTGTCCTTTGTTGGGACCGGCGCTGTCACCGGGCAGCTTGCTTGTGAAAGTATTTGGGCGCTTGATCGCCGTGCTGGTGGCCAGCTCTGTTCCGCTGAGGGCAGGCTGCGGGCGGCCGGAGACGGTAGTGTTGTTGAGCAACGATTGTTCATGCAATGCGTTTGGGTCGCTGGAAAGAGTTTGCGCCGTGGAACGCTCAATCTCGTTCAGAACAGAATTGACGTCAGGCTGATCCACTTTCGGTTGATCAGGCAAAACGTCACGCATGTCATCCGGCAATGCCGTACTCGCCTGAACTTGCTCAAGCAATTTGTCGAACGATTTCTTCTCATCCGGCAATTGCACGTCCGTGTTGTCAGGATTTGGCTTCGCAGCCGGATTGATTTGATCGGAACTGCTCTTATCCAAATTAGAATCAAGAACGCGCTTCACCTTAAACGTGGGCGTCTGCTCGTTTTGTGCCAAGGCCGCGTCAGTCGACGCGAAACGTGTGCGATAAAAATAGGTGCACAGCGCAAAGTGTATCGCCAGCGACACAATTATTCCGAGCCACAGCCAGTTGCGCTCCTTGCTGCCGCTCAGCAGACCTTCAGTCTTAAACGGGTCGAGCTCGTCGAAATCGGAAGCCCTCATGCGATTGAAAAGATATCACATGCATAATGACGAAGCACGAATGTCGAATGACAAAGGAATGGGGAAATCCAAAATGTGCGCAGCAACGGGTTAGTCATTTGATCATTCGGGATTAATTCGTCATTCGCCATTCGGATTTCGTCATTCTTCTGCGGCCGGCATCTCCGATCTAGATTTTCCCGCTGCTCCGTGTTCGCTCGATGAACGCTCGCGCAGCTCGGCGTATTTCTTCCGCCACACGCGCTTCGGGCGATACAAATTTCGGAGTGAACCAGGGAAACAACCCAATCAAATCATGCGTGACCAGGATTTGTCCGTCGCAATGCTCGCCCGAGCCGATCCCGATTGTCGGGACGGCGATTGTGCTGGTAATCTGCTTGGCGACATCGGCCAGGACGATCTCCAGCACCACGGAAAATGCTCCGGCGTCTTCTACCGCGCGAGCATCGGCCAGCAATGCTTCGACTTCCGATTGCGTGCGGCCCTTTATTAAATAGCCGCCTTGCTCGCGCACGCTTTGCGGCAGCATGCCGATGTGCGCCATAAACGGTATTCCCGCCCGCGTGATTGCGTCGATTTGCGCAACATGACTCACACCCCCTTCGAGCTTCACTGCCTGGGCACCTGCATCGATAAGTTTTCTGGCGGTCTCGGCGGCTTGCATTGGCGTGTCGTAACTGTGAATGGGCATATCCGCGACAAGTAACGCCTGTTTGACCCCACGCGCTGCTGCACGCGTATGATGCAACATTTCATCCAAGGTTACCTCCGTGGTGTCCTGGTAACCCAGAACTACCATGCCTACCGAGTCGCCCACGAGGATGATGTCGATGCCGCTCTCGTCGAGCAAACGCGCGGTAGGATAATCGTATGCCGTGAGCGCGGTGATCTTCTCCCCGCGTTGCTTCATCTGGCGAAAGTCTTTCATGCTCACACTCGTCGGAAGATCAGCCGCCGATTACGGAACGCAAGCTGGCTAATTAAAGTGTTGCGAAGCGCCCCGCATCGAACTCCTATACGCCTGAAGGTGGAACGCGACCTCCGGGCGCGTTGGCTCGAAGATTAATCAACAAATACTGCGCCTTCGGCGACGGAATTCCCATCGAGCTCAGAGAGCTCGATCCACCTTCGGTTGGATTCCTTTGAGTCGACGTTAGGTCGTCTTGGTCTGCTACCACTTGTCGGCAAATCGAATCACCTCGCCAGATTGCTCGGCCTCAGCGAGGAGCTCGCGCACGGTTTTCTTTTGATAGGGCAAAACCAAGGCCGGTCGAATATCACTCAACGGTCGAAGCACAAAGGCTCTTCGATGCAGGCGCGGATGCGGCAGTTGCAATCGGTTGTCATTGATTTGTTGGTCTCCGTAGTAGAGCAGATCGATATCAATGGCTCGCGAAAAATTTTTCGGATGATTCCGTTTGCGGCCCAACGCTTCCTCAATCTGAATCGATTGCTCGAGCAAACGAGCGGGATCGTCCTCATATTCAAATTCAATGACGGCATTCAAAAATTTACCGGCTCCCGGTTCACAACCGATTGGTTTAGTCTCGTAGATCGCCGAGGAAATAATCGGCGGCTTCACATTTGGGAGCTCGAAAATTGCCTTTCGCGCGGCGCGCAAATTCTCGAGTCGATCGCCGACATTCGAGCCGAGTGCGACTCCGGTTCTCATTGTCTCTGTAGCGGCGGTCTCCGACCGCCGAAAGTACGACGCTCGGAGAACGCTGCTACAAGTTTACAGCCCCAGCACATCCTGCATTGAGTACACTTTCGGCGGTTTGTTGATAATCCATTTCGCAGCGCGCAAGGCGCCTGCCGCAAAAATTCCGCGGTTTGCTGCGCGGTGCGTCAGTTCCAAAGATTCGTCCGGTCCGCGGAAAATTACAGCATGCTCGCCGACAACATCGCCCTCGCGAATTGATTGAACTGGTATTTCGCGGTTTCGAACTGTTTTTAACGCCTCAGCCAACGTCTTGGCTGTCCCGCTAGGCGCATCCTTTTTCATTTTGTGATGCGTTTCGACAATCTCAGGATTGAAATCCGAGCCGAGCAATTCGGCGGCTTTTTGTGTCAGCCAAAAGAGCACATTTACTCCCACGCTGAAATTCGATGCTAAAACGATCGGTACCGACTGGGCTGTCTCTTCAATAGTTTTGCGCTGTTGCTGAGAATGGCCGGTTGTTCCAACGACGAGCGATTTTCCATGGTGTGACGCGGCGCGGCAGATTTCATCAATGCTGTCCGCCTGACTGAAATCGATTGCTACGTCACAATTCTTTATCGCCGGTTCGATTGAATCGCCGAGATCGCATAACTCAGTGATTTGAAGTTCCGGATCGTTCTCCGCAAGTTCGCGAACAGTTTTTCCCATGCGACCAGCCGCGCCGATGATCATTACGCGCACTGGAGAATTCTTCATTGCGGCACGCGGCGAAACTAGCGTTTGGATTCGAAGTTTTTCAGCGTTTTGCGAAGTCGCGCCTGGTTCGGTTCGCTCATCTCGCACAACGGCAAACGAACTTCAGGCGACATCGTTCCGCGCCAGCCGAGCGCCGTCTTAACAGGTACCGGATTAGGTTCGATGAACAAATCTTTGAATAGCGGCAGCAGTTCCCTTTGCAATTTCTGCGCCGATTTCAAATCGCCTGATTCGCAGGCGCGCACAAGCGCGCACACTTCAGATGGAAACAAATTCGATGCTACGCTCACGACACCGGCAGCGCCCACGGCCATGAACGGAAGCGTGAGCGAATCGTCGCCACTTAAGATGGTAAACGTGTCAGGCAAACGCCGGCCCAATTCGCTAACACGTTCTACGCTACCACTCGCTTCCTTGATGGATACGACGTTGCGGCATTCTTCGGCCAGACGCATTACGGTCTCTGGCAAGATGTCCACGCTGCAACGTCCCGGGATATTGTAGAGCATAATCGGAAGCGACGTTGCGCTGGCGATTGCTTTGAAATGGCGGAAAAGTCCTTCCTGGCTCGGTTTGTTGTAATAAGGGGCCACGAGCAGCGCAGCATCGGCTCCGAGTTTCTCCGCTCGCTTCGTCTCGGCGATAGCATGTTCGGTGGAATTTGAACCTGTTCCTACAAAAAGAAGGCAACGTTTGTTCGCTTTGGTCGCCGCAATGCGGATCACTTGCTCCCGTTCTTCGTGCGATAGGGTTGGTGATTCGCCAGTCGTCCCGATGGCGACGATCCCGGTGATACCTGCGGCGATTTGTGTTTCGATCAATTGTTCGAATGCGGAAACGTCAATTCCGCCATTGCGAAATGGCGTAACCAATGCCGTGAATGCGCCGCGAAACATATTGTTATTGTAGCGGCGGTCTCACACCGTCGCGCTTTCTTTTCCAATTTCGACGGCGCTCAGAGAGCGCCGCTACAGACAAAATCAAATCTCGATCGTTCCTTCAAACACGAACTCCGCCGGGCCGGTGAGCGTGACATTCCGAAACTGATCCTGAGTTTTTTCAAAGCTCACCTGCAATTCGTCTCCGCCGCGTGCCAGCACAGTGACCGGTCCTTCGCAATGTTCGATGGCGGCGAAGATGAGCGCGCTGGCGACGATTCCGGTCCCACAGGCGAGCGTTTCGTCTTCCACGCCGCGTTCATAGGTGCGGATCGCGATTTTATTCGGTCCGCGTTTTTCAATGAAGTTCACGTTTGTGCCATTAGGTGAAAACATTTTGTGATAACGAATCGCGGCGCCTTCGCGTCGCACATCGGCATCATGGATTTTTGAAACGGGGATCACCACATGCGGGACCCCGCTGTTGATGAAGTTAACCGTTTTGTTTTCAGCGGCCCCGGATAAATCGACGTTGAGCCGCAGATCACTGGGGTCGGTCATTCGAAGGGTCACCAATTCACCCTTCAATTCCGCGGAGATCACCCCGGCCGGTGTTTCAAAAGAGATTTTTTCCTTCTCTCCGCCGACTTTGTTAGCAAAACGCGCGAAACACCGCGCGCCGTTGCCGCACATCTCCGCTTCTCCGCCATCGGCGTTGAAGTAACGCATCCGAAAATCTGCGCCGTTTGCCGGTTTTTCGAGTAGGAGGATGCCATCGGCACCGATGCCGCGATGCCGATCACACAATTGTGCGATTTGGTTACGATCCAAATCAATGTTCCCGATCCTGTTATCGAACAGGATAAAGTCGTTCCCAGCGCCATTCATTTTGGTAAAGCGCAGCATGCATCTCGTTTAGCACACGTCCAACGACAACGCGAATACGGGTCAAGGAGTGACGGCGTCCCGTCCGTGAGCGCGAAGTTAACGGCTGCTCAAGCCGGCATTCCTTGGCGCATACCGTTGCCAGATCCTCTTTCGGTGATTACTTATGCGCCGGTGAACAAGTTCTGCGTATGCATCGCTACGGCATTTATTGCTGTCGCGCCGCAATTCTCGTTTGCCGGCGATTGCAACGATCTGGTCCTGGAGCAGGTGAGAAAAATGCCGAAAGGCGGCAGTTATTCCGTTTCGCATTTTGCAAAGATTCGCCTGCAATCGTCGGCACATTTTGAATCAGGAAAATTTTTTGTCATTCCTGCGGGGCCTAGTTTCTGTTCCGGTGCGACGTATCTGGTGTTTATCAGAACAATCGAAGCTTTGCGCGAACGTGGTCAGCTTAATCTGGATTACAGCACGCTTGAGCGCCTGATCATTCGCGATCAGCACGACGGAGAGGGCGTTTGGGGCCGGTGGAACGCAAATGGCCCAGGCACGGCGCGCCTGTTTCACGAGCTGCGGCTCGGACGGAATTTCGACAATATCGATCAAGCGAAGCCTGGTGACTTCATGAAAATTTTCTGGTCGCGCCAGGTTGGCAGGAACGAGCACGGTCATTCCACCATTTTCCTGGGAACAGAGAATCGCCCCGACGGACAGTACATTCGTTATTGGTCGAGCAATGTTCCGGCCGGTTACGGCGAAAAGAGTGTGCCACGAAGTAAAATTGCGTACGCGTTGTTTTCGCGCCTCGAAACTCCGGCTAACCTGGAGCGAATCACAAGCGCACCTTTGGTTGACACTTACTTGGCGTCTCTCCTTCGAAGCCGTTCCAGCATTTCGGAAGCTGGCGCGAAGTGCGGACTGTAGTCGACTGCCAAATGCGTCGTCCGGCGCAGCGCCTTTGGTAGACAAGTAATGGTTACTGCAGCGGAATACGCTTGCCTTTGAAAAGGCTTGTCTCTAAAACCGCTTCATGCTTCTTCAAACCTTAAAACGTCATTGGTGGGTTCCAGTTTTACGGGGTGTTGCTGCAATCATCTTCGGGGTAATCGCGTTCACTCATCCGGTTATGGCCGCCGCGACCCTGGTGCTGTTCTTTGGGGCCTGGGTCTTGATTGACGGTATTTTCCGCATCATTGGCGCGATTGGGCATCGTTCTTCCGATGCGGATTGGGGTTGGCAGCTCGTGATTGGAATCCTCGGAATCGTGGTTGGCTTGCTTACTTTCCATGCGCCTGGAATAACCGCGCTGGCACTCGTGGTTTACATTGCGGCATGGGCGTTAATGATCGGTGTTACCGAAATTACTCTGGCAATAAAGATGCGACGTGAAATCAAAGGCGAGTGGTTTCTGATTCTGATGGGCCTGGCTTCAATCATTTTCGCGTGTCTTCTTTTCTGGAATCCACTCGCTGGGGCCGCGGCGCTGATCTGGATCATCGCGTGGTACGCGGTGATAATGGGTGTTCTAGCGATTGTTTTTGGGTTTCGCTTGCGCAGCTTGCCTGTCTCCGCAACCGCATAGCAAGAGGAACTTTCTTCAAAACAGTGGGTTGTAGAAGGCTCGGGCTGTTCGCGATTGTCAAACGTTGCCTGCCCGCGCGATTTTGCCGCGACCAACGGCATCATTTCCGGTTTGTTCAAGGAGATACGGCTCAATATCAACGATCGACCGATTACTGTACGGCGCTGGAACATGAGTATTCCGATCTCACGCTTCCACTTTTCAACGGCGAAGAGAAATCCCTGTTTGTGAGGATCATTCGATGAAAAAATCCCCCACTGTTGCTGCTGCGCGACAACGAAACCGCGCGACATCTGACGGCACCGACTTCGACACGGCTCAACTGCTTTCGGCATTGATGGCGTTCAAGCGCGGCGACTTCTCCGCGCGACTGCCGGAGGATTGGCCAGGCATGCCGGGAAAGATCGCCGACACTTTTAACGCCGTCATTGAAACCAACCAGCGGATGGCCCGCGAACTGGAGCGCATCGGCCGTGTTGTCGGCAAGGAAGGTCGAATCACGCAGCGTGCTTCCATTGGCGAAGTGAGGAATTCCTGGGCAGATGCGATTGGCTCGATCAACGATTTGATCGGCGATCTTGTGCGACCGACGAGCGAAATGGCCCGTGTCATCGGCGCTGTGGCAAAAGGAGATCTGTCCCAAACGATGGCAACCGAGATCGAAGGACGGCCGCTGAAAGGTGAATTCTTGCAGACGGCTAAAACTGTGAACGCAATGGTGAGGCAACTGGGCGCCTTCGCATCGGAAGTAACGCGTGTTGCGCGCGAGGTCGGCACAGAAGGCAAACTCGGCGGGCAGGCAAAAGTCAAAGGCGTTGCGGGAACTTGGAAGGACTTGACGGAAAATGTGAACCTGATGGCATCGAATCTCACTTCGCAGGTGCGCAACATCGCTGCAGTGACCACCGCCGTTGCGAACGGCGATCTTGCCAAGAAGATCACCGTCGATGTTCGGGGCGAATTGCTCGGATTGAAGGACACCATCAACAAAATGGTGGACCAGCTGCGTTCGTTCGCCTCGGAGGTTACCCGCGTCGCGCGCGAGGTTGGCACGGAAGGAAGACTTGGTGGTCAGGCAAAAGTCGAAGGTGTTTCGGGTACGTGGAAAGATCTCACCGAATCGGTGAATTCGATGGCCTCGAATCTCACCTCGCAAGTGCGGAACATCGCGGCCGTGACAACGGCCGTGGCCAACGGAGATCTGTCCAAAAAGATCACTGTCAGGGTTAAAGGTGAAATTTTGGAACTCAAAAACGTGATCAACACGATGGTGGATCAGCTCTCATCGTTCGCCTCGGAGGTAACACGCGTCGCGCGGGAAGTCGGGACGGAAGGAAAACTTGGCGGTCAAGCTGCTGTCGAAGGCGTCGCGGGAACTTGGAAGGACCTGACTGATTCAGTGAATTCGATGGCGTCGAATTTGACAGGTCAAGTCCGCAATATTGCCGATGTCACTACAGCCGTTGCCAAGGGCGACTTGTCCAAAAAGATCACGGTTGATGTACGCGGTGAAATCCTCGAACTCAAGGACACGATCAACACGATGGTCGATCAACTCCGCTCGTTTGCTGCTGAAGTTACGCGCGTGGCGCGTGAGGTCGGCACTGAAGGCAAGCTCGGCGGTCAGGCCGACGTAAAGGGCGTTGCCGGAACATGGAAAGATTTGACCGACTCGGTGAATTTCATGGCTTCCAACCTAACGACCCAAGTACGTAACATCGCTGCGGTCACCACTGCCGTAGCCACTGGCGACCTCAGCAAGAAGATCACGGTAAATGTAAAGGGCGAAATTCTTGAATTGAAAAACACTGTGAACACGATGGTCGATCAACTGTCGTCGTTTGCGGATGAAGTCACTCGCGTAGCTCGCGAGGTCGGCATGGAAGGAAAGCTGGGTGGCCAGGCTGTGGTGAAAGGGGTTTCAGGTACCTGGAAAGATCTGACGGACAACGTGAACTTCATGGCTTCTAACCTGACGGATCAGGTCCGTGGTATCGCCGAAGTCGTGACGGCAGTGGCAAACGGCGATTTGAAACGAAAACTTTTCCTCGAAGCCAAGGGCGAAATTGCGGAGCTCGCCGCAACAATCAATAACATGATTGATACGCTGGCGACGTTTGCCGATCAGGTCACGACGGTGGCGCGCGAAGTCGGCGTGGAAGGAAAACTTGGCGGTCAGGGAAATGTTCCAGGTGCCGCGGGAACGTGGCGCGATTTGACCGATAACGTGAATCGATTGGCAGCAAATCTCACCACGCAGCTCCGTGCAATTGCCGATGTTGCAACGGCAGTCACCAAAGGCGATCTCACGCGCTCGATTCAGGTGGAGGCCCAGGGCGAGGTCGCATCCGTCAAAGAGTTGATCAACGAAATGATCCGAAATTTGCGCGATACAACGCTGCGGAACGAGGAGCAGGACTGGCTTAAGACCAACCTAACCAGATTTACCCGGATTCTCCAAGGTCAACGCGATTTTCTGACGGTTGGCAAACTGATTTTGTCGGAACTCGCACCGCTGGTGTCGGCGCATCAAGGAGCGTTGTACATGATTGACACTCCGAATAGCGAGTCGCAGCTCAGCTTGCTTGCCACCTATGCGCAACACAACGGGAACAGCGCGAAAAATCGTTTTAAACTGGGTGAAGGATTGGTGGGGCAAGCGGCTTTAGAAAAACGGCGAATCCTTTTAACCGATGTGCCCGGCAATTATGGGAAAATAAGTTCCGGGTTAGGTGAGTTTCATCCGGTGAATGTCGTGGTGCTGCCGATTCTTTTCGAAGGCCAAGTGAAAGCGGTAATGGAACTTTCTTCAGTTGAGCGGTTCAGCCCGGCGCACCAGGCATTTTTAGATCAACTGACGGAGAGTATCGGCATTGTGCTCAACACGATCGAAGCCAGCACGCGAACAGAAAATCTGCTTAAGCAATCGCAATCGTTGGCGACCGAGCTGCAGAAAACCAACCTGGAATTGGAAGAGAAGGCGCGGTCCAATCTCGCCAAAGATCAATTCCTGGCCATGCTGAGTCACGAGTTGCGAACTCCGCTCACGCCTGTGCTCGCTTCAGCTCTTGAGTTGGAGAATGAGCCGGACGTCCGTGAGGACGTCCGCGAATCGCTGCAGATGATTCGTCGCAACGTCGAGTTGGAAGCGCGACTTATCGACGACTTGCTGGATCTGACGCGAATCGATCGTGGCAAAGTGCAGCTCAATTTTGAAATCGTAGATGCGCATACCTTGCTTCAAAGCGCGCTCGAAATCTGCCAGGCAGAAATCAATCGAAAACATCTTAGGACATCGCTCAATCCTAGCGCGAACACGGTGCACATGCGCGCAGACCCGGCGCGACTGCAGCAAATCTTTTGGAACCTGATCAATAACGCGGTGAAATTTACGCCACACGACGGTCAAATTGCCATCACCACGAGTAACAATTCAGACGGACAACTCCGTGTGGAGATCGCCGATAGTGGGATGGGAATTGAACCGGAGGCGCTGCCGAAGATTTTTGATGCTTTTGAACAAGGCGGCCGCACTCAATCAGGGGGCCTCGGTCTCGGGCTTGCCATCAGCAAAACTCTTGTTGAAGCCCACAAGGGAACGATTACTGCGGAAAGTGCCGGTCGAAACGAAGGCTCGAAGTTCACCCTGGTTTTCCCAACAAGCGAGAAAGCGCAGACGCAAGTCGCCCCGAAGCTGTCGCCGACATTGGCTGAAAGGCAGCCAATGCGGATCCTGTTGGTCGAAGATCACGAAGACACCAATCGCTCCCTAACGAGTCTGCTTCGTCGGCGGGGTTATCACGTGCAATCGGCACTCACTTTTCAATCTGCCCTCGAGCTTAGCGACAAGGAGAAATTTGATGTGCTGATCAGTGACCTGGGTTTACCCGACGGAAATGGAATCGATCTGATCCAGAAGCTCGTCTCAAAACCGCCTCTTGGAATTGCTCTGACTGGTTTCGGAATGGAACAGGATATCCGCAAAAGCCGTGAGGCGGGTTTTCAGCATCATCTGGTAAAACCGATCGACCTGAACAAGCTGGATACATTGATCCAAAAAAGCGCAGCTGCTGGCTCGAGTGCGTAACATTCGGCTGGTGGATGAAGTGGCGGGTGTCAAACGAGAAGCCTTGAGCCAGATTTTCCACAAAAGTCTTGCATTTTCTCCGCGTTTCTTGGTAAAAGACGCGGACCTATGAAAATCAAGATTTCCTCACTGCTATTGAGTGTCATCACCGTCTTGGTCTGCATGCCAATGGTCACGCAGGCGCAGTATCAAGGCCAAGACAACAATTACGGTGTTTCAGGGGGCAACGTAAACGATATCACCCGTTCTTTCTGTTGCAGCGGGACGCTTGGATCATTGATTACTGCGGGAGGTGTAAAATATATCCTCAGTAATAATCACGTTCTCGCGCGCCAGGATCAGGCCGCGGCGGGTGAAGCTATTTCTCAGCCGGGCTTGATTGACAACGGCTGCCGGCCGCCGCGAACCGTGGCCGATTTTACAGCCGCACCACACCTTGGTACTAATGTCGATTGCGCTATTGCTGCCTTGCGCTCCGGCACAATGAACACGACTGGGTTTATCGAAGGGCTCAACGGAACAGGTGGGGTACCCAGCAGCTCAGTTGCGACTCCAACGGTGGGAATGGCGGTGCAAAAGAGCGGGCGCACAACCGGGCACAGTACCGGAACAATCGGTTCAACGAACACGAGCGTAAACGTTCAGTATCAGCTGCAATGTGGGAAAGGTAAAAAATACACGGTCAGTTATACAAACCAGGTGGTGATTAACAGCAGCACTTTTAGCGCAGGGGGCGACTCGGGCTCGCTGATCCTCACAAATACGAGTTGCGCCCATCCAGTCGCACTTCTGTTTGCTGGTAGCAGTTCAGACACCATCGGCAATCCGATCAGTGCCGTACTTAGTGGTTTAGCGAGCATAGGCTATTCTGCGACTTTTGTCGGGCAGACTTGCACAGGGCCGAGTTCGCCGCAGTCGGGCGCTCAATCATTTCAACTCCCGCAGCAGGCAATGGAGCGGGCGAGTAGAGTCCTGGAACAGAATCGTCACGACTTAATGTCGGCACCTGCAGTGTTAGGCGTCGGTTTGGGAGCGCTCGAGGATAATTCTGCGCCGGCGGTCGTGGTGTACGTGGATAAAACCAGTCCAGCGAAACCGCAGTTGCCGGTTCAGGTCGAGAACGTTCCCGTCCGAATCATAATGACCGATCCGTTCGTCGCGTACTGATTCACGGACGGATAGCGCCAGTTCGTAGCTGAGTCGGCGGAAGTAACGCCGCGCAGCGCTTTGGATTGCCACACAGCCGAGTGGCATGATCTGCCTTAAAGCTGGGTGCGAAGAAATGTTCGTGACCTTTCGTGAAGTTCCAGTCAATCATACTTGGATGACATCTTTGCGACTTCAAGGTTTTGCCGGTCTCATATTGTTCCTTGGGTCAGTTGTATCGGCACCTGCTCAAACCGTGGCAGAGCGTATGAAGAAAGACCCTAACTTTCGGATTTACCCGGTAACTTTTGCTATCACAGCCACGACACCACCGGTGATTCGCGCGCAGCGGGTGGGGACCCCGAAAAGCGAACGTACCAAGAGTGGGCAGCCTCCAAATATTGATATTCCGGACGCATGGATTGAAGCAGTGAAGAAGAAGGTTCAGGCAGACCCTCCCAAGCCTAAGATGAAAGATGGCAAGCCGGTCGAGGTCTTCACATATTTCTTTTACGTTCCGGAGCGCCCCAACATTGTTGTGTCGGACTTGGATAAGCCGCTCGACAAGCAACCGTGACAGCTACGGCCTATATTAGTTTCCAAGCATGCCGAACCAAACGATGTCAGCAGTGCAATCGGATGCGCGCAGAATTTCAGCCGGTGACGTGATGTCTTGGCTGGCGTTTACGATGATGCTGGCAGCATGATCGAGATGCACGGGCTGGCATGCGATTGCACAAAGCCGTAAGGAATGGTTGCAGAAAATGGCTGAAGACAATCGAAGCCTGATTGAGTTTGGGTACTACCGCGAAAGCCTTCAGCGTTTGGAGTACTTCATCGTCGGAGTCTCTCTGGCGCTATGCGCGTACGTAGGATACACGCTGCATCCTGAAAAGCTCACGTTCCTGTCGGGTTACACGGTTGAAGTTGTCTCGCTCGCGCTGCTTATTCTTTCGGCAGGCATCGGCTTAAAGCGTATTGAATCACTCGTTCAAATCAGTCGGTGGAATGGTCATCTACTCGACGCAATAGAAAAACGAGGAGCAGTCATGGCGGCAAAACCCAATTTCGAAGGGCTGATTGTCGTGAAATTTCCGGGGAGGCTTCTGACTACTGAAGAAGCAGCAAATTGGGTACTTGAATTAAATGACAGAATACCTGTTCTGCATCACGTGATAGAGAGGGAAACAACCAGGGCTGTGACCCTATATAAATGGCGTAACAGGGTACTCTTGATTGGATTTTGCGGCTTAGTTTTGTCGAAGATTTTCGCGCCGTACTTCCACTCTTACTAACAATCGTTGGGGTTCGACGCACAGCTGGTTTGCACTAACGGACCAGAAGACCGTCACAATGTCACGACATAGTTCAGGGACTCGCAATTCAAGCCTAACGAGTTCGACATGTTTTCGGTACCACACACGACCGTGAAAAGCAGTTGCCCGCGGATGCGCGTATGTTACGCGTTGCATTTGAGGGCTGCCATGATCTAATTTCCGATGTGCTGCCTTTCGTTCGTCTTTCGTATGGCGAGCCATGAAACGATTGGGAATAGCAGCGATGGTGTTGCTTGCGCTTGGGTTGGGTTTGTGGACCGGGTGGCACAAAGAGGCAATATCCAATCGCCTGTCGCGCTGGCATAGCGAGTTGACGCAAACTACTCCCTCTTCGTCACCGTCAACCAGTCCTTCCACGGTTACGGAGTCGCCGGTGGAAGCGATGGTCCAGACTCCCGCACCCTGGCCATCGCTGGTAGATCAGTTGAAGCGAGAAGGCATCGAGCTGCGCGACCGGGGTGACACGACAAAGGCGGTCGAGCGCTTGCAGGAAGCGTTGGAGAGCGACCCGAATAACGCTGCCGTACTCGCCGAGCTAGCGAAGACTTACGATTCCATGGAGCTTTATGATCGCGGGAACGAAATTTGGCGCAAAGTTCAAGAAATGGGCCCCTCGGCTGGTGCGGCATATGAGGTAGCCGTTCGACGACTGCAGCTCGTGATGCCGAGTCCGGTCACAGCGCCGATGCCCACCGCTGCGGATTCTTCATCGCGTGAAGTAGGCAATTCGCCGTCTGAAAGCGCTGCTGATTTGGCAAAGTACGCCGTAAAGCCGTACGAACATGAGATGGACCGAGTCTCGCCACTCCCCACTCCCACCGCGTCGGAAGTGGTTTCTCCCGTCACTCCTGTGAGTCCAGCAGAGCCGAGCCCTTCCGCCGAAACTGCCGTCGCTCAGCCCGATGGACGTCTTATCATTTTGAGAGCCCCGAATTTTGGATGGAATTTGGCTCTCAATCTTAAGATCGATGGGAAAACGGCCGCCAACATTGTGCAAGGCGGCCGCTACGACCAGTCGGTGTCGGCGGGGCGTCACATGCTGACCGTCTCGGCTGTCCCAAATTATCAGCCGACGTCGACAGTGCTGAATGTGCATCCTGGAGAAACGTACGTATTCACGGCAACCCGACAGAACACCGATAGTGTTGTTCTTGTCCCATCCGCCCTGCCTCCAGGACAACCGCACTAAATTCAACGATTACTCAGCGTGGTTTGCGGCGCGCTCTTGATCAGTTCAACGTGTGCACTCACGTTCTGTAAAGTCTCGGTCACCGTCTAAGCTGCCTTACGAGGTTTGAGATGGTCGTTCCCTGTCCTTCGTTCTTGCGGTGCTGTTTGGGAAAGTCATTGAGCAACATCGCGTTCACTGCTTCGTAACGAACGGTATACGATTTCCTTCTTTATCGAGCACGCTCACGAAGTTCATCCGCGCAAAGACAAACGCGCGTTTGATCCGATTTGCCATGTGCTGGCATTCGGTTGGCTGTAGTATGGCAGGCCAAAGGCATCCGATTTCTTGATCAAAAAATTACCGCCCCCACACCGATAGGTGTGAAGGGCGGTTGTTCCCCCCAGAACAATCGTGAAAGAGAGCAAGACCGGTGCCAGCCAAGTTTACCTGGGAAACACGGGCTTGTGTCGGCTGTGCTATGTCGAATTTACTTACAGTTGTGTATCACAGGCTGACACGTGGCCATTGTTCCGGAATCCACGCAACGTGAACCAGAAACACACGAGCACGTCTTCGCGCAGCCGCTTCTTGCGCTAGCGCGTGGGCGACGGCGCAGGACGATTCATATATGCGGCTGGCCCGTTAGCAGGTTCTTCCGTGACGCTCGTTCCCTCCTGCTGACAAGAAGTGATAAACGCCATCGCAACGAGGCTGCCTAGTAAAAACAATATGTATTTCTTCATAGGTCGGAGTTTTCAGATCGAGTGCCGCAGAATGTCAAGCTCCCACAAGCACACTGCGACTTTACACAGTGGTGAAAGACTCACGACAACAAACTCACCGCGAACTGCTGATCGCCCGTTCCGCTTGGAGAAATGCAGTTAATATTCCCTCGGCACGCCCGCTGAAACGCATCTCGTCGAAGAGTCTCGCTGGTGTCTAAAAAAGTAAGGGGTCGGACGTTGAACGTTCCAGTTCGCGCGTTGCGCGCTGGGTCCCCTTCGCTCGGTTATTAGAGCAGCCTCGCACTCGAAAAGCTTTTGCGAGCAGGCGCTTTCGGGGTTGGTCATCAGTGATTCACATGATTATATGTGTGAAGAAAACGGGCCTGTAGCTCAGCGGTTAGAGCAGGGGACTCATAATCCCTTGGTCCCAGGTTCGAATCCTGGCGGGCCCATTTTAGTTTTCGATTTTCGATCGGCGATTTGCAATTCTGCGTCTTGTGCGACGCCTGGGATGTTTTGCGTTGATCATTTTTGAGATCGCCTTCCTCACGGTCTTAATTCTGGCGGCGCGGTCCGCGAATCATCAGGACGTTTTTGTCGCCGGGAATATTTATTTCGTGGACGCAGATTGTTATGCGCGCATGACGCGCGCGGAGATGGTCAAGGCTAGGCCGGGGCTGATCATCCGGCATCATGCGTTTGAAAATTTTCCGCACGGGACGACGCCGCACACGACTGCGCCACTGGATTATGTCATTGCTGGCTTGTCTTTTATTCTAAGTCCGTTCACGGCACATACACTGGATTTTGCCGGCGCATTTGTTTCGCCGTTTCTCGCGCTGCTGGGAGGCTGGTTCCTCTGGTGGTGGTCGCGCCGAATGAAATTTCGCTATCGCTGGATCATGCTGATTTTGTATGCGATCAGCCCGATTCTTGTTCACGGCACGGAACTTGGCAGGCCGGATCATCAATCGCTGGCAATGCTGCTGGTGACGGTCGCGATTTGTGCAGAATGGAGCTCGCAAACGCTGCAACCGGCGAACACCGCAAACCCATGGTGGCTCATGGGCGCGTCCGCCTGGGCTTTGGCGATTTGGGTTTCGGCTTATGAGCCGCTCGTATTATTCCTGTTGGTAATGACGGTGGCGCTTGTGATGAATCGCCGCGCGATTTTTGGGCGTGATCGTCGGACAGGATGGATCTTGTTCGCAGGAATAATTGCGATCGCATTCGCAGTCGAGCGGCGGCTTCCATCGTTCCCGATTCTGCGCGCCGCCAGTTATTTCAAAAATTGGGGGAGCACTATCGGTGAACTCGCGCGCGTTTCACCCTTGAATCCGGTCTGGTTGAATTGGTGCGGGTACCTCCTTTTGGTGACGCCCATTTTGATCTGGTTGAGTGTTAGAACACCGGCAAACGGCGCACTCGGCGTTCGCGCCTTACCAGTTTTTGTTCTTTTAATCGCAACGTACGTTTTCACGATTTGGCAGGCGCGATGGGGATATTTCTTTGTTTTGATTTTTGCGCTCGCGCTTCCGGCGTTGCTCGCGCCAATCAAACCAGGCGCTGCGGTCTGGATTGCGTTCGTGTTGTCGCTGTTTCCGATTTTACGCGACTGGGATGAACGCCTCTGGCCAAACGAATCGCAATTGGCCGCTCACATCGAAAAACGGATTGAATCGGCACAACTTCGAGATCTTGCAGAAAAATTGCAATCGCCGGAGGTGCATCCGTTTCTTGCACCGTGGTGGCTTTCTCCCTCGATTGCCTACTGGTCCGGACAACCCGGAGTGGCGGGAAGCTCACATGAAAGCCTCGAAGGCATTGACGAAAGCGCACGTTTTTTCCTTTCCGAGAATTTGCGAGAGGCGCGCGTGATTCTTGAAAAATGCCATGTGGCGTGGGTTTTCGCTTATGATTCCGACCGTGTTGCGCAAAATTCCGTAGCCCTGCTGAACCAGCCACTTCCTCGGCAACCACTCTGCCGCATCTTATATCAAACGCCCAGCCAGGCTCCGGCATTCCTGTTTTTCTTCGCGCAGAACCCGACATCCAAACTTTACCGAGTGAATGTTGAACGATGAAACGTTAAAAAACTTTTCACTCTTAAAAGAGAATCCGTTGACAGGCATCCGTGAGTGTCACATTACTACCAGATGCTCAAAAGATTCGTCCCCCAAAAGCCGGCACCCCCGATTCGAGAAGAACCGCGGAATCCGGTTCCAAATGAAACCCAGCATTTTGCGAGTCGCGAAGAGACAGCACCAAAACCAACCATAATCGATAATCCAAATCCAAAACCTAATCCTATGGCAGACCACGGAGGCAAAGACATCCTCTCGAGCGATGTCGAAATCAAAGGCTCGATCAAGTTCCAAAAAGAACTGCTCATTGACGGCAAAGTCGAAGGCGACATCAACTCGGACGGCGTTTTGACCGTCGGCGAAAACGCTGAGATTCGGGGTGAGATCAAAACCAAATCGATCACCGTCTACGGCAGAGTGCACGGCAATATTACCGTCGGCGAGCGCTGCGAGCTAAAATCCAAATGCGTGTTGCAGGGAGATCTCAAAGCGGCACGTCTTGTGATTGAAGAAGGGGCAACCTTTATCGGAAAGTCGGAAGTGACCACCGGAGCCGTTTCTGCAAAGCCTGCGCCGCGCCCTGAAGTTGTGCGGTCCAGCGAGCCGATCAAAGCGGCATTCGGAGCGAGAGCGTAAAAGAAAGGTTTCGGCAAAAGTACAGTGTCCAGTCCATCGCCTGCAAAAGTCAGTGCGGAATGTCCGCACTGCGGCTTCAAGCAGATGGAATACGCGGCGGCCAAAAGTTCGATTTGCCGCCAGTGCGGCCGCTCTTTTACTCCATTCGCACCGAAGCCCGGCCTGAAGTTACGGACGGCAGAAGAACCGCCCGCGCAGGAGACTTCCTCATCTATCTTTGGAAAGCTCGAGGATTTTTGGAAACGGCAAACCGCTTCGGTCATCGAGTGTTTCGAATGTAAACGCAAACAGCAGGTTTCTGGCGCAGCGACATCGACAATCTGTCCGTCCTGCAGCGCGCACATTGACCTGCGCGATTACAAAATCACCAGCGGGTTCAGTCGCAGCATCCGCACCCGCGGTAACGTGCATCTTTCCGGCAAAGGGGATCTTGGCAGTAGTAGCGTGGTGTGCCAAAACGCTTTGATTGAAGGCAGGCTGCGCGGCAATCTGCAATGCGATACGGCAACAATTAACTATTCCGGGAAAATGCCCGGCCGAATCAGTGCCCGGCTCGTTATCGTGGATCGTAAAGCTGACATTCACTGTTTCCGGACGATTCGCGCGGAACAAATCGAAATCAAAGGCAGGATGTCGGGAGAAATTATTGCTCAATCTGTGACAGTTCATAGAAAAGGTTCACTGGAGGGTGATGTCACAGCCAGGGCGATTAGCGTTGAGAAAGGCGGAATGTTTTCCGGCCAACTCGCCATCGGGCAGACTAATCTGGCACAGGGAGAACTACTCCGGGAGCAGCAGGCGACCACTTTGCGTGCAACGGAGCCCGGTTTTCAAGATGCAGTGGCGCGGCCGTTGCCGGCCACATAGCAATCATCGGTTACATGCGAAGACTGCATCCACGCAGTCCTTACCAGAAACTCGGCGGTTATGTTCACCTGCCGCGTTTGATCGACAAGGCGAGGCTACACCGCAAGGGTTTGCTCGACGGTTACAACTACAAAACCGTTGGCTTCGACAAACATTTACTCGCATTTCTCAAAATCGATGGTGACGCATTCGAACAAATCGCGAACAAGTTCGATGACGATCAGGCAATTCTGGCTTGGGTGCAGAAAAATGGAGAGCAACATGCTCCGGACGCGATCGAACACTGGAACGAGGCGATGATTTCACGCCATCCCGATACCGCCGCAAAAAAGGCGCGGTTTCTGCATTTTCTCAAAGAAGCCGGCGGCGATGGACGCAAAGATATCCGGACTTATTTCGATCTGATTGAGTTCGATGAAGGACGATTGAAATGACGAATGCCGAATGTTTAATGACGAAGAAAATGCAATGATCAAATGACCGAAACGGGGACCGCGCCCCGATTCGTCATTCTTTTGTCATTTGTCATTCGTCATTCGAGCTTCGTCATTTGAAGACGTGTTTCCGAGTATCTTGTCCGCGTTCTCGAGCGTTTCTTTGCTTCCGATATCCAGCCATTGGCCTTTGATCTCGAACGTCCTCACCGGTTTACGGGTGTAGAGCCACTGCACAAAACGACCCGGCTGATCCGCATTATTTCCGGCAGCCAGATAGGTTTGCAAAAGCGAAAGGACCGCAGGCGAGTAATAATATAATGCGATTGCGGCGAGTGTTCCCTGAGGCTCTTTTGGTTTTTCTTCAAACCGAGTGATGATTCCTTCGGCATCAACGCTGACATTGCCATACTTCTTAATCGCTTCGGTGTCGCCGACATTGAAAACGGCAACGGTGACTTCGCTGTTTCTCGCGTTTGCTACAAAATCGGCGAGCGGAGTGGTGAACAAATTGTCGCCTGCTGCGATCAACAAGCCGGTGTGGGAAAGATCCTCATGCGTGACGACAAAATTGATGTCTCCGATGGCGCCCAGCTTGTCGTCATCGCTCTTGGAACCGTCATTAACGATTTTAAACCTGAATTCAGGATGGCGTTTTTGATAGCCCTGACTCCACGCCTGGAAGTCCGCCGCGAATTTGTCATTGGTCACCACGTAAATCGTTTCCAGGTCCGGAACACCGGAGAGATTGTCCACCAGCCATTCAACGATCGGCTTGCCGCCTACGACGAGCAGCGGTTTCGCTTTGTTCAGCGTCAATGGGTAAAGCCGGGTTGCATATCCGGCAGCGAGAATCAGAACATTCATGAGATCAAAAGAGTTCGCAGCAAAGCAGAAGAATGCTCGTGTCTTCTCTACGGTTTCGCCGCGCCGCGCAGGATCGTGTCCTTCAAGCGTTGCTGAATGATTCGAATTCGTTGCGAATCGGTGATCTTTGCATGGCTGGAGCCGTCCACTGCGTACAACGTATCGATGGCGGCTCCGGCCTGGGTGTTGATTCGAGAGAGCGGCACCAGGACATTTTCGTGATCGAGGCAGCTAAGCACGTCGTAAAGCAGACCGATCCGGTCGGGGGCTTGGAACTCAATCAGCGTGTACGTCGGATGCGTTTTGTTGTCGATTGTGATGCGAGTTGGAAATTCAATTCCCACTGCGGCGCGAGGGCTCGAACGCTTCGCTTTCTCGATGGATGGGACGAAGTCGAAGCTCTCGTCCTCGAGTGCTCCGCGCAACGTTTGCTCTACAAGATCAAAATCCCGGTGATTGGAAACGGGCTGCGCTTTCGTGTCGCACACGCGAAAAATCCCAAGCACGGTGTTATCGCCGCGCGGAAAAACATCGGCGCTCAAAATGTTCAAGGGCACAACGGAAAATGAGCCGGCTATTTTTGCCAGAAGCCGTTCGCGGTCCCACGTGCAAAACGTCATTGCCGTGTGTCCCTGCTCGGGCGCGACCTTCCATTTCACTGCGGGGGCGAGCGGAAAGTGCTTCGCGCTGGAAATGTTTGCCAGAAAAGAACGGAATAACTTCACGTGCTCGACAATGTCCGGCACCGCAGTGGCGCGGAAATATTGGTCAGGCATATATTCGAAATGCGCTTCAATTTCCTCCCCGTAATCCGGTGGAAGCTTCTCTGCGACAGATCCGCGCAAGCTCTCGCGAGCAATTCTGGTTTGTTCGTTATAGGACTTTCGATCGGCGAGGTAACGCGAGGTCTGGTGAAATAATTGCCACACCAGCGATTCCTTCCAGTCAGACCACGCTTCGGCGCTTGTGCCCTGGCCATCAGCGAGAGTGAGCAGCATCAGCGCATCGAGGTTTCTTTGGTCTTTCACAGTCTGCGCAAATTCCGTGACTGTTGCCGGATCATCGAGGTTCCGTTGCTGGGCCATTGTAGACAGGGTGAGATGATGATCGACGAGACGTATCAGGGATTTGCGTTGCTCGGAAGACAATTGCAGACGGGATCCGACGCGCTGAGCGAACAGAGCGCTGGCTTCGGAGTGCGGTCGGCCCACGGCCTTGCCGCTGTCGTGAAGGAGAAGGGCAAGATACAGAACCATTGGGTCCGCGAGTTGCTCAAACAATTTCCGATAATGGATTAGCTTTGGATCAACAGTCGTGGCCAATGCATCCAGTTTGTCGATGCACACCAGTGTGTGCTCATCGGCAGTATATCTGTGCAAGAATTCGTGCTGCACAAGGCAGGTGAGCTGGCCGAATTCAGGAATATACCGACCAAGAAAGTCTGCCCGATGCATCATTCGCAGGATGCGTCCCACCTTTCCTTTTTGAGACAAAATCGATGTAAAGATCACGCGCGGTCCACGGGCATATTGATATGTTCGGGTTACATGGCGGAGGCTTCTGCTCAGCAAGTCTTCCAGCTCCGGACTGAGATCGAGGTCACGCTCCTGCGCTAGTTGAAATGCGCGCATCATCTGCTCGGGATCATCTCGAAAAACATCGCGCCGCGCTGGATGCAGTTGCTTGTTTCGAACAAAGAAGGAATTACCAATAGGTGTCTTGTGGCCTCGGATTAATGGGAGAAAACTGAAAAGAGCGCGTGTTTTACTGGTGACGTGTCCGCTCACGAACTGTTGCGTTATTCGCTCCGTTACCCGCAAAATATTTCGAGTGTGGTGATAGTAGTCCCGCATAAGCGCTTCGCTACGAAGCTGGCCTTTACGCGGGGAATACCCGAGCCGCGTTGCGACTTGTTCCTGCAAATTCATATGCAGGATGTCGGTGGCGCGCCCGGTGGTGTAGTGAAGGTCTGTACGCAGGCGCAAAAGAAAATCATATGCGCGCTCGATTCGCCGCTGGTCGCTTTCGCTTAGCCAGTCTTTTCCGACGAGTTGATTCGTGCTGAGCGATCCCTCTTTGAAATACGTGATCCAAAGCAGATTTTGATAGTCACGCAGTCCGCCACAGCCGCTCTTCAGGTTGGGCTCTTGCATGTAAACGCTGTCGCCGAATTTTTTGTGACGGACGATTTGGTCCTCCATGCGTAGCTCGACGTAATCGCGCTCGTGTCCTGCCACACATTTGGAACGAAATTGTTTCCTGAATTGTTTTGCCAGCTCTGGGTTACCGGCGAGAAACCGCGCTTCCAGCATGGCAGTTTTCGTGTGCATGTCACTATTAGCCTGGGCAATCGCTTCTCTGATCGAACGCGTGGAGTGCCCAACTTTGAATCCGCTGTCCCATAACAGGTACAGGATTTGGTTCACCATCTCCTCCAGGTGCGGTGAAACTTCTGCGCGCTGATCGTGCAACAGCATAACGTCAACATCGCTGAACGGATTGAGCTCGCCGCGGCCATATCCACCGAGCGCAATCAGCGCCAGTGGCACCTCAGCCTCGCCATTGCCACGAGCCACGGAAGATGCGGCGCCAAACACGTATCGCAGCAAAACATCGACCAATTCCGCTCGGCGTGCGGTAATCTCGCGTCCGCCTCCGCCAGCTTGATGCCTCAGGCGCAGCCGGTGCTCTTCGACCTTCAAAAATTTTTTGTATAAAGGTAGAACTTCGGTGGGACGTCGCTTGCCTGTGGGCGCGAGACGGCTTTCGGCGTGTGCCAAAACTTTCTCCAGCTCTCGAGATGCTTTCATCGACTGTCGTGTTGCGGAGCAATTTAGAATCGCAAATCCAAAAACCAAAATCTCCGATGCGCCGGAAACTCGGCCCGACGCTCGGCACTGCATCGATGAATCAGGTCAGTATTTGAGGAACGAGGTGACGGGCGTCGGCTCGATTCGTTTTCTGCCCTCGAGAAATTCCAGCTCAATCAAAAACTGCGCTTCTAGAAGATTCGCACCGGTGTTTCGGATAAGAATCGCCGCGGCCGCCGAGGTTCCACCAGTGGCAAGCAAATCGTCCACGAGTACAACGCGCTCACCTTTTGTGAGGGCGTCTGTATGCATTTCCACTTCTGCGTCGCCGTATTCGAGCGAGTACTTCGCGGTATCAGTCCGGTAAGGGAGTTTGCCGCGTTTTCGAATTGGAACGAATCCAAGGCGAAGTTCGTATGCCACCGCCGATCCGAACAGAAAACCGCGCGCATCAATGCCAACGATTTTGTCGAGTTCTTTCCCGCGAGAACGCTCCACGAACAAATCAATCGATGCGCGGAACAAGACGGGGTCATTCAAGATTGGTGTGATGTCTTTAAACACGATCCCTTTTTTTGGAAAATCCGGCACATCGCGAACTGCGGCGCGGAGTTGTTGAACGATTCCTAGGGTCACCGGCGCGAACGCTAACGGGTAGGCGCAAAAACGTCAATCACGGTCCACTCGACAGATTCCTTGAGGCTTTCCTATTTTTCTTCCTTTCCTTTTCTTTTGCGTGCAGCCATCCGCCGTTCTCAGCAAAAACGAATTGTGAGCAGAAAGGACCCAAAAACCAATGAAACCAAAGAACTTAGTTATTATTCTAACAATGGTTCTAGCCCTGGTATCAGGGCTAACCGTACAAGCAATCACGCCGACACCGGATGGAGGTTATCCGGGAGGCAACACAGCTGAAGGAACAGGTGCACTCTTGTTTCACTCCAGCGGCACCTACGACACAGCAATTGGCTGGGAGTCACTCAGAGGTACTTCCAGCGCCAGCTTCAACACTGGCGTCGGTGCCGGGACACTCGCGTTAAACAACGCCGATCGTAACACGGCAACAGGGGCCGGAGCGCTTCTGCTGAATGGCGACGGCAGTTCCAACACCGCAAATGGAGCGCTCTCCATGGTGTTCAATGCGACCGGGGCAAATAACTCTGCCCTGGGCGACAGTGCTCTCGAGAGCAACACCAGCGGCAACTGTAATACCGCTGTTGGTCACGAGGCGCTCGTCAGTAACAACGTCGGGCACGATAACACCGGTGTCGGTTGTTCAGCCCTTGGTGGGAACACCAGCGGAAACAATAATACCGCAATTGGCAGCGGCGCGGGCGCGAACCTTACTTCGGGCGACAACAATATCTACATCGGTAGCGCTGGCGAAGCTAACGAATCAAACACTATCCATCTCGGCAACGATTCGAGCGCGGCTACGTTTCTCGGTGGGATCAGCGGAATAAACGTAATTGGCGTGCCGGTACTTGTAAGTATTACCGGTCAGCTTGGGATTACCGTTTCGTCCGAACGGTTCAAGCAAGACGTAGCGTCGATGGGGGATGCGAGTGAAGCACTCTTCGACCTGAAGCCGGTTACATTTCATTATAAGAAGCAGCTTGATCCGCAAGGAATCCGGCAGTTTGGCCTGGTGGCGGAACAAGTCGCAAAGGTGAATCCCGATCTGGTGGTCCGCGACAAGCAAGGCAAAATCATGACCGTGCGCTATGACGCTGTGAACGCCATGTTGCTTAATGAGTTCCTGAAGGAACATCGTAAAGCGGAGGAAATGCGAAAAACGGTCGGTGCTCTGACCGCACAACTCCAAGAGCAAGCTGCACAAATCCAAAAAGTCAGTGCACAGCTCGAGCTGAATAAATCCGCTCCGGAACTAGTTGCCCACACTCGCTGATAAAACTACCTGGCATTGATAGTGCCCGCCATTAAGCGTGGCGGGCACTATTGCAGAATTGCCAATTTAGGGCGGCAATCTAAGATAAGCGGTCCCAGTGGATCGCTATTTTCTCATTGCTTCGACGGTGTGTTTTCTTGCCGCGGTTGTACACACCGTCATCGAGTTGCGTGCCAAAGTGTTTCGCCCGATGCGATTCAATTTCATGGCGATCGGACTGGGGTTTGTTTTTCAAACAGCGTTCTTGTGGATTCGAGGCCAGCAGTTGGGCCGATGTCCGATCACTAATCTGTTCGAGGTTTTTGCCTTTCTGGCCTGGTCCGTGGCATTGATTTACATGGTGGTAGGGCCGGCGTATCGCCTTTCGCTCATGGGGGCATTCACCGCCCCGCTGGTATTATTGTTGCAGGTTTTTGCTCTGATCGCACCCATCGACACCCGGCATGCGGTAACGGTCCCGGTGAATTCATGGCTTGAGTTTCACGCTTCCATGTCGCTCGTGGCGTACGGCGTTTTTGCTTTGGCCTGCATCGCGGGCGTGATGTACCTGCTGCAGGAGCGCCAGCTAAAGACGCATCATTTGCATTCGATTTTTTATTATTTGCCACCGCTGACCAACTTGTTTGCTGTCATCACGCGCCTGCTGTGGTGGGGTTTTGCGCTTTACACCATCGGCATTGTGAGCGGTTTTTTTACCGGTCATCCACTGCCTCGCACTCAAGTCGCGGCGGCGATCGCGCTGTGGTTACTTTATGCGGTGATTTTGCAAGCCCGACACCTAAAATGGCTCGCGCCGAAGCGCGTGGCAGCGTTATGCATTATCGGGTTTAGCGCCGCCCTGGTCCTCCTGTGGGGAATTACATTCACGGCGGAACTGCATCACGTGCCATGAATCTGTTCTGTGTCGGACTGAGCCATCACACTGCGAACGTGGCGACCCGTGAGCAGTTTGCTGGGAACGCCACGGCCGAAATCATCGCGCGCGAGGCCGGCTGTGCCGAAGCATTGCTGCTGACGACGTGCAATCGAGTGGAGGTTTACGCAGTCTCAGATAAAAGGATTTCCACGGACGAAATCACGCGTTGTCTCATAGGAAAAACAAATCGCGATCCACACAATTGCGCGCCCTCGTTCTATCGTTACGAGCACAATAAATGCGTTCAGCATCTTTTCCGCGTCGCGTCCGGACTCGACTCGATGGTTGTGGGGGAAAGTGAGATTTTCGGACAGGCAAAGAAGGCGTACGAATCGGCGAGAACATCGGGCGCAGTCGGTCCTTATTTGCATCGTTTATTTCAACGCGCGTTCAGGGTGGCAAAACAGGTGCGCACGCACACGGACATTGCACGCGGCGCCGTGTCGGTCGGTTCGGTCGCGGTCGAGTTAGCCCAACGGATTTTTGGCAAATTGAGCGAGTGCAAGGTGCTGGTGCTCGGGGCGGGTGAAACCAGCGAGCGCACCACACGCGCGCTCGTCTCGCGTGGCGTCAATGATCTTCGGGTCAGCAATCGCTCGCTGGATCGCGCACACGAATTGGCACGGACGGTCGGCGGACGCGCCGTGCCGTTCGATCATTGGATTGCGCAATGTCGGGAGATCGACATTCTGCTGACGTCAACGGCATCTGAAACGCCCTTGCTAACATCGGAAGTATTAGCGCCAATGTTGTGGCAGCGCCTGGATCGGCCGCTCTTCATCATCGACATCGCTGTTCCACGCGACGTCGATCCCAGCGTAAATGAATTGGAAGGCGTTTATCTTTACGACATCGATTCCATACGCTCTGTGGCGGAACAATCGCTCGCATTGCGGCGGCAACAGGTCGCGGCGGCAGAAGCGATTATTGCTGATCATGTCACGGAGTTCTTCGATTCGATCTCGCGAGGGTTGAACCGTCTATCGCAGGGGGCCGAGCATCCTCCGATCGGAAAAAATCCGCTCCAGGCATCGGAGATGTAGCGGAGGCCAACAGGCTTCCCCTGCAAAGTCTCGCACGCTACATTCGGCAATGGTTGCCAGGATCACACTCGGCACACGCGGCAGCGAGCTGGCGCGCGCACAGACACTCCTGGTCGAGAAGGCGATTCGAACAGCCTATCCAAACGTGACGGTCGAAACCAAAATCATCGTCACACACGGAGATAACGCCAAAACTGTCGACGTGCACGCTGGTCGAAAAGGCTTGTTCACGGCGGAAATCGAGCGAGCGCTTCTCGCTGGAGAGGTGGACGTTGCAGTCCACAGCGCCAAGGACCTGCCGAGTGAACCAAATCCGGGAGCACAAATCGCGGCAGTTCTTCCACGCGGTTCAGTCAATGACGTGCTGATTTCCAAACATGCCGGTAGTCTCGCTTCGATTCCGTGTGGCGCGACCTTGGCGACAGGCAGCGTGCGAAGGCGATGTCAGCTCCATTGGCAACGCGCAGATCTCAAGATTGTGGATCTTCGCGGGAACGTACCAACCCGGGTGCGCAAACTTGCTCAAAATCAGTGGGACGGCATCGTATTAGCCCGGGCGGGCCTGGAGCGGCTGGGCTTCTCGGCGACCCAAACCGAAATCGACTTCGAAGGCAAAGAATTCTTTCTTGAGATTCTTCCATGTGAAATTTTTCTACCCGCGGGAGGGCAGGGGATCATTGCGCTCCAAATTCGCTCTGACGATCAAAGCACAAAGTCGGTTCTTCAATTGGTAAACCATCCTGAGACGTTGCTTTGTCTCAAGGCGGAGCGAGAATTTTTGGTTCAACTGCATGGCGATTGCAATTTTCCAGTCGGCGTGCATGCGACGAGCAAGAATGGAAGGATGAAACTGCATGCGCAACTGTTCGAAGGCGAATCGCCAACGCCGCAGCAAGCTGAAATCGAAGGTGCTTCCCATGAAGGCCACGAATTAGCAGCAGAATTGCTGCGAAAAATCCGGCAAGAGTGACAAGATGAGCAAGAGCGAAAGCAAAACGGGGAAAGTTTATCTGGTTGGAGCAGGGCCAGGCGATCTCGGCCTGGTGACGTTGCGCGCAAAGGAATGCATCGAGAACGCGGATGTCATCGTTTACGATCATTTGGCAAATCCAGACACGCTCGGCTGGGCGCGCGACGACGCAGAAATCGTTTATGCCGGCAAAAAGCCCGGTGAAAGCCAGACGCAACAGGAAATCACGTCGCTGTTGATCGATAAAGCGCGCGGAGGCAAGCAGGTCATTCGATTAAAAGGCGGTGATCCATTTGTATTCGGCCGAGGCGCCGAAGAAGCGCAGGAGATCGCGAGCGCGGGAATTCCATTTGAAATTGTGCCCGGGATCACCTCGGCTGTTGCGGGACCGGCGTACGCAGGCATCCCGTTGACACATCGCGCGCATAACTCGCACGTGACACTCTTCACCGGCCACGAAGATCCAACCAAGGCGCAAAGCGCAATCGATTATGCGGCGCTGGCCAAACTTGGCGGTACCCAGGTGATGCTGATGGGTGTCGAGCGTCTCGCTGCCGTAACGAGTGAAATGTTAAAGCATGGCGTCCGTGGCGATTTGCCGGTTGCGTTGGTTCGGTGTGCCACGACAGGACAACAGGAAACGCTCACAGGCACACTTTCAGATATCGCCCAAAAGGCTGTGGCGAACAGTTTTGAAGCGCCGGCATTAGCCGTGTTTGGCGACGTCGTGTCGTTGCGTGACACGCTAAATTGGTACGAGAAGCGCCAGCTTCTGGGGAAAAGAATTGTCGTCACCAGGACACGAAAGCAGGCGAGCGTCTTGAGCCATAAGCTCCGCGCGCTTGGCGCGCACATTATCGAACTGCCCACGATTCGAATCGAGCCCCCGACCAACTTGCGTGAATTCGCCGAACTGGTACAGGATGCACACGTCTACGATTGGATCGTGTTCACGAGCGTGAACGGCGTCGATGCATTCTTCGACATCTTCTTCAAGCTTTACGATGACGCCCGTGAAATTGGCGGTGTGCGCGTCGCCGCGATCGGGCCTGCTACGGCGCAACGCGTGAAAGAGTTTCATCTGCACGTCGATCTTCAACCCGAAGAATTCGTTGCCGAAGCGGTCGTGCGCGAATTCAAGAAGCAGGGCAGCATCGAAAACGAGCGCGTTCTTGTCGTGCGCGCCGAAAAAGCGCGCGATGTTTTGACTAAAGAACTCTCGGCGGCAGGAGCGATCGTGGACGAAGCATTCGCATACCGGACCGTGCCCGAGACGCGCGACATTAGCGGCGCGCAAAAACAACTTGCTCAGGCTGGAGCTGACCTGATCACGTTTACGAGTTCGTCAACGGTCGAGAACTTTCTAGCGCTCGGCCTGCCCTGGCCGAAGGGAATGCGGGTCGCCAGCATTGGCCCGATCACTTCAAAGACAATCCGCGATCAAGGAATCACCGTCGATATCGAAGCACGCCGGCACGACATTGACGGCTTGGTGCAGGCGATCAGAGACTTCTTTGCTCGTTGAATGCGCTAAAACAGCTACATCGTTACAACGATTTTCCCTATTTACCTCTTTGTAACCGTTGTAACTTTTGTAACTGTCTTACGCATTAAATCGGAATTTCATCCGGCCGCGCTTGGCGTTGGCTCTCGCCTTGCGGCGATGCTTCTGCGAAGGCGTTTCGAACGCGCGCAGACGGCGGACTTCCTCGAGAATTCCTTCCGAGTCCAACTTGTTTTTCAGCCGCTTCAACGCTCGATCGACCGGTTCACCTTTGCGCACAATAACTTCTGGCATCGATAATCACTCCCCTCGCTTCATAAAATACTGTAAATCGGTGAGCGGGAGAGTACTCGGCGGGGACCCGTGCGTCAAATCTGCTCAAATCCGCTATTTTAACGTTGATTCCGTGTAAATTTTCCACCGTTTAGCATTAATCCTCGGCCCAAGAGCCACTCCAGCGCATTAGCGATTGTATTTCATTGTTTTTCCAATAAAAAATCACACGCTGCTCGGCTGTTGACGTTCAATTGAGGCGGCAAGTTAAAATCATTATGCAGGACGCGCTTACTCCGATGATGCAGCAGTACCAGCGGCTGCGGAAAAGCATTCCTCCGGATACGCTTCTGCTGTTTCGGCTCGGCGATTTCTACGAGATGTTTTTCGATGACGCTAAAGAAGCATCCACTCTGCTAAATGTGGCGTTGACCAAGCGTAACGGTGTGCCGATGTGCGGTGTGCCGTATCATGCCGCGCAGGGGTACATTCGCCGACTCATCAACGCCGGACGGCGCGTAGCCGTTTGCGATCAGACGAGCGAACCGCAACCTGGTCGCAAGATTGTCGATCGCGAAGTGACGCAAATCATCAGTGCGGGAACCGTTAGCGAATTGAGTTGGCTCGATGCGAAACGAGCAAACTATCTGGGCGCGATCTATGCCCATGGCGATGTGTTCGGTCTCGCATATGCCGATCTCAGCACGGGTGAGTTCCGACTGACGCAGGCGTCGGATCGACAATCCCTCGATGATGAGATCGCGCGTGTTTCCCCTGCCGAATTGTTGATCAGTTCGGAACAGAAACCGCAAACCGGCGAAATCGATCACGCGCTTGAGTATGACAGTTACGCGTTTTTACCAGAACAGGCGATCTTTACCCTGTGCGAGCATTTCAAGGTCAAATCGCTTGACGGCTTTGGTTGCGCGCAGATGCCCGCGGCTGTCGCTGCGGCCGGCGCAATCGTGCATTATTTAAAGCATCAACTCCGGCGCAAAATCGACCATCTCACTTCGTTGCACTGCGATGCGCCGACGGATCACGTCCTGCTCGACTCTGCCACGCAAGCCAATCTTGAGTTGGTCGAATCGCACGGCCCGCGTGACGCGAGTTTACTGAGTGTTCTTGACCGCAGCATCACCCCAATGGGCGCGCGTAAATTGCGTGCATGGATTTTGCAGCCGTTGCGTGATCTCACTGAACTGCAACGACGTCAGCAAATGATCGGCCAGCTTTTGCAGGAATCCGACCTGCTGGGCTCGATTCGCGCGGAGTTAAAGACGATCCGCGATATTGAGCGCGCCGCTGGGCGACTCAGCCAAGCGTCGGGCAACGCGCGCGACTTGGTCGCGTTAAAAACCTCGCTGCAGCAAATTCCCGCGCTCAAGCGTGAGCTCGGTAAACTTATTGACCGGATTGAGTTTGGCAGGGCGCGACCGCAGGATGCACCGCATATCGCCGAAGCGGACCGACTCGCAGAGGCAGCTCTTCCACGACATCTACAGAATGCCGTTCGCGAAATGCCAGTGCTCGCCGACAAACTGGGCAACGCATTGCTGGATGATCCGCCGCTCGCACTGAAAGAGGGCGGCATTTTCCGCGACGGTTACGATTCAGACCTCGACGCACTGCGCCAAGCCTCGCGCGAGGGAAAAAATTGGATCAGCCTTTTACAAGATCGCGAAATCGCCGCGACGGGGATCAAATCACTCAAAGTCCGTTACAATTCAGTCTTTGGTTACTTCATCGAAATCACGAAATCGAATCTCGCGAACGTGCCCGGGCATTACACGCGGAAACAGACCACTGTAGGCGGCGAACGCTTCATCACACCGGAATTAAAGGAGATGGAAGCAAAAGTTCTTGGCGCGGACGACCGCGCCCATAACCTCGAGTACCAGTTGTTTCAAAAATTGCGCGACGAAACATTGCGCGACATCGAGCCAATTCAAAAGACCGCCGACGCGATCGGGGAGCTCGACGTGCTCTGCGCGTTGGCCGAGACTGCACGACTGTTTCGTTATTGTCGGCCAGAGCTCAACGATTCGGTCCGGCTCATCATCAAAGATGGCCGGCATCCAGTGCTGGATCAGAATCTGGTCGATGAGAAATTTGTGCCTAACGACACAGAGCTCGATGGCGAAACCGGTCGCATGGCCATCGTGACCGGACCAAACATGGCGGGCAAGTCGACATATATTCGCCAGGTGGCGTTGATCGTGTTGATGGCCCAGATAGGGAGCTTTGTCCCGGCGGAGAGCGCGGAGGTCGGTCTGGTTGATCGCATTTTCACCAGGGTGGGCGCGAGTGATGATCTGGCTCGTGGTCAATCCACCTTCATGGTCGAGATGAACGAAACAGCTAACATCATCAATAACGCCACGGACCGCTCGTTAGTCATTCTCGACGAGATTGGCCGCGGCACTTCCACGTTTGACGGACTCTCGATCGCGTGGAGCGTGGCCGAGTTCCTCTACGACAAGATCAAAGCACGGAGTCTGTTCGCCACGCATTATCACGAACTGACGAAGCTCGCTGAGGATCGTAAAGGCGTCTCGAATCTGAATGTCGCTGTGCGCGAATGGAACGAGCAGATAATCTTTCTTCGAAAAATCATCCCGGGGGGTGCCGATAAAAGTTATGGCATCCAAGTAGCCCGTCTCGCCGGTTTGCCCAAAGACATTCTCGATCGCGCCAAGGAAATTCTGGCGCACCTGGAAAGTTCCAGCCGCGCTGAGGCAAAACCGAAGCCGCGAGGAAAAAAATCGGTCAAGCCGATGCCGGAATCGCAAAGGCCGCAACTAGACTTGTTATAGACGAGAGAGGCTTCGCAGACCGGCTCGAGTTGTCATCCATACTCTGACGCATGCAATGGGTTTTGTGATAAACTGAGCCGCAACAATGCCCATGAAAACCGAGAAGGAACTGAGCGAATCGCTGCGCGCGTTCTGGCTCAAAGCGGTCAGCGCCATTGAGCTGCGCAATTTCGGTTACGCAATTTCGCTGCTCCAGGAAATTCTCAAGAAGGAGCCCGAATTTCTTACGGGCCGCCAGCTGCTGCGCCGCACGGAAGTTACCAAAACCAAATCGACTAAGAAAAGTTTTTTCAACCTCTCAACCGCGCCTATCGGAATTATGAAGGCTCAACGAGAGATCAAAAAGGAACCGAAGCGTGCGGTTGAAATGCTAGAGGAAGTTTTGGAAGGAGAACCCTACAATCGACAGGCAAATTTGCTCTTGAAGGAAGCGGCCCTGGCGGCCGGTTGGTCTGAGATTGCAGTTTTCGCGCTGCAAACGTTACTCGAAGAGAACCCGCGTGACGTGAAAGTGCTAAATGAGCTAGGACGTTTGTATCACGCGCTTGGTGATCACGAAAACGAAGTAGAAATTTACAATCAGCTCACGGCGATCAATCCGCTTGATGCACAGGCGCTCCGGCTCGGTAAAGATGCTTCGGCGCGTGCTTCGATGAAGCGGGGTGGATGGACGGAGGCTGAAAGCTATCGCGACCTGATTAAGGACAAAGAGGAAGCCATTTCACTCGAACAGCAGAGCCGGATTCGGCTCACCGGCGAAGCGTTGGATCAACAAATTGCCGAAACTTACGCCCGGCACCAGGCGGAACCGGAAAACCTGGACTTTGCCCGTCGGCTCGGCTCGTTGAGCGAGCAAAAGGACGACTTCGAGTCAGCCAGTCGGTGGTATCAATACGCCGCTGATCTCGCTAAAGGAGCCGATATCGGATTGGTTCGAAAAATTTCTGATTTGAAAATGAAATGCCTTGAACGCGACATTGCTGCACTCGAGGAGTTTCTCTCGGCGCACACTGCACGAGACGAGGTATACGCGGAAAAATCCGGGCAACTGCGCGCCGCAAAAGTCAGTCGCGCAGAAATTCGTATCACGGACGCGCAAGAGCGCGTGAAACGGAATCCGACGGATCTACAGCTCCGGTTTGAGCTCGGTGAGAACTTTTTTAATGCCGGACGGTTTCGCGATGCTGTGCCGGAACTACAACGCGCGCGACAAAATCCGCACGCGCGGTTAAAAGCGATGAATGTGCTTGGTTGCTGCTATGGCGAGCTTGGCATGCTCGATTTGGCAATGAAGCAATTGGAGGAAGCCTCACAGGAAATCGCGTCCATGGACGAGATGAAGAAGCAGATAGTGTACAATCTCGGCCTGATTTACGAGCGAATGGGTGATGTAGGAAAAGCCCTCGGCTGTATGAAGGAGATTTACGAGGTGGATTATGGTTACCGTGATGTTGCCCACCGCGTCGAAAGCTCGTACGGCCGAAATAACTCCGGCTCGTAGCGCAGCAGGTTAACTAAAGCTGAAGCGTAATTCTCTCGCGTCCAACGGGCCTGCGGCCTTCGATTGGTAGTTGAGGCTGGGGTATTTCCCGGCAGTTAAAACCAATTAAAGCCATGAAAACCAAAATCCGAATTGTTTCGCGCTTGTATATCATCGCCCTCGTAATCGGGGCATTTAGCCTTACAGGAGCGGTCAGAGCAGCCGACAGCAATGCCACCGGCGAGGGTTCGTCATTAAGCGAGAAAGATAAAACCTTTATGAAGAAGGCCGCGAAAGGCGGGATGATGGAAGTCGCGATGGGACAAGTAGCTGAACAGAAGGGTCAAAGCGAGGATGTGAAATCATTCGGCAAACGAATGGTCACCGATCACGGCAAGGCGAACGATGAGCTCAAATCGATCGCTTCAAAAAAAGGAGTGCAACTCCCGAACAAAGAGCACACTACCAAATGGACTTCAGACAAGGCCTACATGGATATGATGGTGAAAGACCACGAAAAGGATTTGGCTGAATTCAAAGAGGAGGCAAGCGGTGGGAGCGATGCCGACGTGAAGAAGTTTGCTGATGATACGGCAAAAATGATTCAGGAGCACTTGGACCTGGCGAAAGAAACCCAAGGCAAGCTGAAATAGCCGAATGGCGACCGGCATGCGCTCACGTCGGATGCCGCCCTTTCCCTGTGTAGCCATCGGCCTGTGGTCCGTCGTATACGCGTATCTCTCGCGACCCTCAGGCCCCGTGGCTCGAGGCTTAGAAAACTCACAGTGCCAAACAAAACGCGCGGACGTTTAGTCCGCGCGATCAAAACAACGTTATCGGTGGGGCTTACGCTTCGACCGGAAGTTCCACATCTACCGGGCGCTCTTTCTTCGCAAGCGCACGGCGCAGTTTGGAAAGCGCAATGTTTTGCAATTGCCGGATGCGCTCCCGGGTGACACCAAATTTCTTGCCCACTTCCTCGAGCGTCTTAGGTTTGCCGCCGTCCAGACCGAAGCGCTGGAAGATGATCTTCTTTTCGCGTTCGTCCAGAACGTCCAACAATCCGCCGACTTCGTTCCGCAGATTTTTATCGCGCAACAACTCAAACGGGGTTTGTGCTTCTTCATCGCCGACGATTTCGCCGAACTCGGTCGAATCGTCATCGCTGATCGGTGCGTCCAGTGAAGCCGGTCGGATCGAGACCGTCTTGAGCTGAGAAACCTTCCCGCTGGCAATGCCAATTTCGTCGCCGAGCTCTTCATCAGTCGGTTCGCGGCCGAGCTCTTCGCTCATCTGTAACGAAACGCGACGCATCTTGGAGATCTTGTCCACGAGGTGCACAGGCAACCGAATGGTTTTGCTCTGGTTTGCCAGCGCGCGCTTGATGGACTGCTTGATCCACCATGCAGCGTAAGTACTTAGCTTTCCACCCTTTGCCGGATCGAATCGTTCCACCGCTTTCATCAGCCCAATATTGCCTTCGGAGATCAGATCCAGCAGCGGCAGACCAAGGTTCGCATAGTCGTGCGCAATTTTTACCACCAAACGCAAGTTAGACCGGATCATGAGGGCACGCGCTTCGCGATCTCCCTTCTTGATCTTAGCGGCCAGCTCAATCTCCTGCTCCGGAGTCAACAACGGGATTTGCCCGATCTCGCGCAGGTAAATTTTTATTCCTGTATCGCTATCTTCAGCAGCCATATAACTCTTCTTCATCGTTCATTCGGGGGACTAGGTTCAATAACTTCCCGTACACTCTATTCGTCGAAGCCTTATCGATCACGCGTTGTACCATCCAAGGAAGTATTTAACAAGGTTAAATATTCGAATTTGTGACATCGATTGGATGCCTGTCGTTCAATTTTTTTTATAGGGGTTTTACGGGTCGCCAAATACGGGGTTATCCGAGGTATCCTCGATTCTTTGACAACAAATGGCGACATCCGTTGCATCTCATTTACGGAGATATTTGGCGCTTTTCGGCGCCGCGATTTTCTGCAACTCTGCGACTGCATGTTGGCGAAAGTTTACTCCGCTGCGGTTTACGGCGTAGACGCTTACGAGGTGGAGATCGAGGTAAATGGCGCCGGCGGCGATCCGGTTATTGTCATCGTCGGACTTCCAGACGCAGCAGTGAAAGAGAGTCGCGATCGGGTCACAACCGCAATTTCGAACAGCGGATACTACTGGCCGCGCGGACGAACGACAATAAATCTCGCGCCCGCAGACATTAAAAAAGAAGGTCCGAGCTTCGATTTGCCGATTGCGCTTGGAATGATTGCAGTGACCGAGGAACTCGATAGTTCGGCCTTCGAAAATTTTAGTTTTGTCGGCGAACTGGCACTCGACGGTTCAGTCCGGCCGGTGAAAGGCGTGCTGCCTGTTGCTTTGGAAGCGCGACGCCGCGGGAAGCGTGCGTTGTTCGTGCCCGAAGCAAACGCCCTTGAAGCTGCAATGGTCGACAGAATCGACATTTACGGCGTGCAAAACCTACGGCAGACGTTTGCCTTCCTGCGAGGCGAAATTGCGCTTTTGCCGACACGCGCCGATCTGAGCAAATTTTTCGCTGCGCACCAAAATTACGATGTCGATTTTAGCGATGTGAGGGGACAGGGCCACGTCAAGCGCGCGATCGAGGTCGCAGTCGCCGGCGGCCATAACGTCCTGATGATTGGGCCACCAGGCTCGGGTAAATCAATGCTGGCCAAACGGATCCCAACAATTATCCCACCGCTGACGCTCGAAGAAGCGATCGAGACAACCAAGATTCACAGCATTGCTGGGTTGCTCGACACCGAACAATCCTTTGTCGCAATCCGACCCTTTCGTCCGCCACATCACACCATCAGCGACATTGGTCTGCTCGGTGGCGGCGCGTTTCCAAACCCGGGCGAAGTGAGCCTCGCGCATAACGGCGTTTTGTTTCTCGATGAGCTGCCGGAGTTCAAGCGATCCGCCTTAGAAGTGATGCGCCAACCGCTTGAAGACGGGAAAGTTACTGTGTCGCGCGCTGCGGGAAGTGTCACGTTTCCCTCCGAGTTCATGCTCGTGGCGGCAATGAATCCCTGCCCGTGCGGCTATTTTGGCGATCTGAAGCGTGAATGCCGCTGCGGCCCCGTTCAGGTGCAGCGCTACCGTCAACGTATCTCGGGGCCGCTGCTCGATCGCATCGATCTGCACATTGAAGTGCCTGCCGTGGAATATCGCGACGTTGCCAGCGAACGCGCCGAGGAAAGCTCTGCTGCCATTCGCGAGCACATCGTTCGAGCACGAGAATGCCAGCGGGAACGTTTTCGAAACGAGGCGAAAATAAGTTGCAACGCGCGTATGGCGACGCGGCAGTTGAAACAGCATTGCAAGCTAAGCCAGGATTCGCAGGAATTGATTCGCGTAGCCATGAGCGAATTGAACCTGAGCGCCCGCGCGTACGATCGGATCCTGAAAGTTTCGCGCACCATCGCCGATCTCGACGAGAAGCCAGCTATCGCGCCTGAACACGTCAGTGAAGCCATCCAATATCGTACCTTCGATCGAGCGCTTTGGGTGTGATCAGGTCACGACGCTTAGTTCCCGCGAAAAGGGGTGCAAAGGCGCGCGCACTCCCAAGAGCACTTCCCTGCGAAATATTGGCCAGCGGCAATGTGTTTCGCGACAGGTTTGGAGAGCGGACGCGTGGTCGCACCGCTTTCAAACCGTGTAGCTGCTGATACGATTGGTGCGTGCGATCTGAGAGTCTTCCCTGGCGAAAACTTTCGCCAACCGTGGCTGCGCTGCTGTTGTTGCTTAACGGCTGCGGGAGCGCGGATAACCGCGTGCTCGAGGAGGTTTCAGAAAAAGTTTACAGGGTTGAAGCCGACACGAATATCAGCATCGCCAACACGGACGGCGCGATCCTGGTTTATGGATCGGATGCTAACGAGGTGCGAGTCCGATCGCTCAAAAGGGCATACAGCTGGGAGCGATTAAAGCAGATCGCGATTGATGTCTCGACACAACCAGGTGCCGTTTCAATCACTGTAAAAACTCCTCCTCGGTTGAAGTGGAGCTTCCGGGACCAATCAGGCACAGTGGAATGCACAATTGTTGTCCCAGCAACAGCCAGCATTTCTGCACTGGATTTGAATGCAGGCGAGGTTTTCCTGGACGGTATGCACGGGCGAGAAGCACACGCGCGGTTGGGTGATGGTCGGATTTTCTCCCGGAACTGTTTCACCAATCTGGATCTTGCAATGAACCGTGGCACGCTCACGCTCACCTATGATTGGTGGCAAACAGAAAAACTTTCGGCGCAGGTTAACGTCACACAGGGAAACGCGTGGGTCTTTTTACCCACCGAAGCCGCCCTTTATCTCGCCGCTGAAGCTGTGCATGGAAAGATCGCAAATGATTTCAATGATGTTCCGATTTCCGCGAATCCCTCTGCGCGGCAGATGAAAATCGATCAGATAGTCAATGGCGGCGGGCCGGCCACCATCAACATTCGAGTAGAGAAAGGAGACATCAAAATCGCGGAAGCCAATCCGTGAGAGCGATTTCCCTGCGAACTAATTTGAAATTTGAAATCCGAAATCAGAAATTAACGCCATGCCTTCGTTCGACATCGTCTCAGAAATAGACAAGCAGGAGATCGACAACGCTCTCAATCAAGCCCGGAAGGACCTCGCTACCCGCTTTGATTTGAAGGACGCGAAAACCGAAATCATTCCGGAACCGGACAAAATTACTTTGATCGCTGATGACGGTGCGCACTTGAAAGCGCTGCGAGAAATCGTGATCGGCAAACTATCCAAACGCGGCGTGGATTTGCGGAATGTGGAACAGGACGAACCTGCTATCTCATCGGTCGGACATGCGCGACAGGAATTGAAAATCAAACAAGGCCTCGAAGGAAACAAAGCCAAAGAAATCATTCAGGCGATAAAATCACAGGGATTCAAAGTCCAAAGCCAGCTGCAGGACCGGCAGATTCGGGTCACCGGCAAAAAGAGGGACGAGTTGCAAACCGTCATTCAGTTCCTGCGCAGTCGCGACTTCGGCGTCGCGACAAACTTCAAAAATTTCAGGGACTGACTCCCCAGCCATGGACGCGCTTGCCGCTACTGTTCAGAAAGTGAGTGCTCGAGTTGAATTGGGTAAAAGCGCACCGCGAACAGTACTGAATAATCATTGACGCTGTCGTGGTGCTACCACTTTCTGAAGTCGAGCACATGTGGTGAAACACGCAGACAAAGAAATCCTATGCGGCGAACGGCTTGAACAGCGCGATCACGAACCCATTAGGTTCAAGGTGATAACCCGCAGTTCGTGGCAAATATGCTAGCAGTCGCGGCACCTAGTTACTCACTGCCCTGCCGCTTTCAGTTGTTCCTGTGCCCATTGAAGGTCTTGCTGCATCCGTGTCCGACGCGCCGCGGTTTGCTTCTGGAAATCAGCGTCTCCAGCATTCGGATCGAGAACCTTCAACTCCTTCTGCACAATACCAACGAAGCCGTTCAGCGCTTTCACTAGGAAGTCACGCTGCTCTTTGCACGCGTGGTTATCGACGTGACCGCCACATTCCTGCTGATACAATTTAATGGCAGGCTCAATCTTTGCCCGCTGCTCCTCAATCAGGTAGCTCAACGGAAGCGCTGACACAGTCATCGTCAGAATGAAAAAAGCGGCAGCGACAACTGCTTTCATCAGGAAATGTCCAGAGATTGTCGGTTTCGTGCATCGGCTAAGTCGACCCGTCGGAATCCGTTATAACTGGATGAAAGTTCGTAATTAAAGGCGAACATCTTTTTGTCTAATTCGCAGCTATTGGGTTCAGGCCAAGGACCGCCAGCATGCGGCCGGTTTTTCCTTTCTCAACGCGATAAGAGTAGTAGCGACCCAGATCGCAGGCGGTACAGGTCCCGGAATCGTGAACGTGTTGAACACCCAGGACGCGGCATTGCCGGATAATTTCGACGGCGAAATCGACTTCGTAATGCGGTGGGCGAATACAGGGACTGAGTTGCACGATCATATTGGCGGGATCGGAGCCGAAGCGTTCAGTCATTTGTCTGATCGCGTTTGCCACGACGCCAATCTCCGTGCCTTTGCGTCCGGAATGCGCAAGACCAATCGCCGGCGTTTTCGGATCTACAATGTAAACCGCGCAACAGTCGGCGATGTAAATGCCGAGCGCCACGCTGCATTGATTGGTGATGATGCCGTCGCATCTGGGAAATTCGCAGCCCACAGGCCCGCGGCTATCGTTATCGACAAGTGCAATTTTATTTCCGTGAACTTGTTGCCCCGTGAATAACGGCCAGCGGCCTAAGCCGGTTGCGTTACGAATTTCCCGATGTGCGCCGTCGAGCCGCTCGAGTACTTCTGCTTTGTCGTGCGAGACATCGATGCCTGGAATTCTTTGCGTAAAAACATGACGACAAATCTTAATCGCATTCAGCGCAGGAAATTGTTCGAACGGCAATTGCATTCCTAATGCTCAAATTCAGTTCGATAACCAACTAAAGCTCGACCCAAGACCCCGCCGCCCTCACCGTAGTGTCATGTTGAGCATAGCGAAACATCTCTAATTATCGCCTTGCTGAAGTTCGTAAAATGATCAGAGATCCGTCGCTTCGCTCACGATGACAGATGATGAAGCTGGGAAGTCCGGACGTGCCTACTTCGAGCTGGTCCTTCGCGTCGTAGTCGTAACGCGTTCTTCGCCGGTTTCTTTCCGATCGCCCATCGCGTCCACATCGCTGCCGGTATAGTACGTTTTCGTGGTCGTGGCGCGCGGTCTGAGGCTGGCAAACATCTCTGTATAAGTGCTCTGTGCGCCGGTCGCCCGATCAAATTCTGCTAACGAAGAATTATATCCAAACAAAGCTTGCAACCGGGTCGATTGCGCTGTGAGCAATTGCACCGTCGCGTTGAGCACGTCCAACTGAACTCCCGCGCCAGCGTCGAGCCGCGCCTTGGCCAGCCGCAACGCTTCATCAGCCAGTTCGACATTTTTTTCTTGGCTCTTAACCAACTCCTCGTTCTGCTGCAAAGTGGAATAAGCGGTCTGTATTTCCAACTCAACCTGTCGAACATCGTCGTCGTAAGTGATTTTTGCTTCGGAAAGGAGGGCACGTTGCTGAATAACCTGACCGGCGATCGCGCCGCTGTCCCAGATCGGCATGCTGCCCTGGACCAGGGCGGTCCAACCTTTTGAAATATCATGCCAGCTCGAATTAATCGGTGAGCTGACCCATTCGCCGCCACCAGTCGTCGTAATACTAGGAAGATATTGACCTGCTGCCGCGCGCACTTGTTGGAGCTGGTTCAATACGTTTGCCCGACCTTGTTTCAGGAACGGTCGTCGTTGCTTCCCCATTTCGATGGCGTTAGCGAGTTCAATCGGGCGAGGGGTGTAGGGCAGGTCACCAATCACCTCCAGTGGCGGCTTGTCGCCACGTCGCCGCTGGAAATCGAGGCCAAGAGTTTTGGCCAGCTGCAACTTCGATATGCGCAAATTGTTCTCGGCGGTAATCAACTGCGGAATTTGATTGTGCAGCTGTACGTCTGCCTGGAGCACATTGAACCGTGGGACTGTTCCCGCTTCAAATCGGTTTTGCTGGTCCTTCAACTGCGCTTCCAAAAGACGCACGTTTTCCTCGTTCACCTTCACGAGCTCGCGATTGACGATGATCTGGTAAAACTGCGTTTTTACCGTCGCGATAAGTTGATCCAAAACGTTTCGGAAAGCGAAGTAGGCGCTGTCGCGCTGGAAGAAAGTGCCGCGTATTTCATTGAAAGTGGTGCCGTTAAAGATGAGTTGCGTCCCGGTAACGCTAATGGCGTAGGAGATATCGCTCTGTTCAACATTTCTGACAGGTGATGGCGTCGGAGCAACCACCGGCGTACGAGCATCCCCGACCTGCGACAACGGTAATCCTTCCATCAGCGATGAGACGGCCGCGGATGGCGTAGTTCCGGTGGTGGTAGAGGTATTTCCAAACACGCGCGCGCCGACCAGGTTCGGGTCGGTCCACTGAAAGTTTGCATTCGCACTGATCTGTGGCAACGCCTGTGCGCGCACCTGAATGATTATGCCTCTGCTTCGCTTGATCTCCTGCTCTGCGTTGAGAAG
>DATDFM010000163.1:0-29399 GCA_036522635.1 Candidatus Udaeobacter sp.
AAACATGCTCCGCGGATTCTTTGTTATTTTTATCCTCTGCATGATCGCGATGGTCGCCGTCCTGGGATTTCGCGGACAGAAAGGCACACAGCCGCCATTTGAAGTCTTCCCCGATATGGTGCGACAACCCAAAGTGCGCGCACAGGCACCGCTCGATTTTTTTGCTGATGGACGCGGTCCGCGATTGCCGGTCGCTGGTACCGTTCCGATTGGCTACGAAATGCCTGCCCGCAATGCTTCGCATAACGATGCAGGCGGACCGAAACCGAAGACCGAGGGCTCGGCGCCCGGCATGGCAGCCGACGCGCCGGAGGAGGCGCACATGCGAATCGCCTTCAGTGCCGGCACCGATTACTTCAACACCGGCAAGATGGGCGACCAATGGGGAACCGGGATTCCCCTGCCAGTAACGAGCGAGTTGATGGAACGCGGCCAGCAGCGATTCAACATCACGTGCGCAATGTGTCACGGCGCCGCCGCCGCGGGCAACGGGATCACCAAACAGTACGGGCTTGCGACGGTCGTTTCACTGCAGGACGACCGAATCCGCAAAATGTCTGACGGCGAGATTTTCAATACCATTACAAACGGAAAAAATACGATGATGCCGTACGGGCCGAACGTCGTGGTCACAGATCGGTGGGCGATTATTGCTTACCTGCGCGCGTTACAACGCAGCCAACGCGCGACGATTGCCGATGTTCCGGAAGATCAACGTGCGCAAATGGACAAACCGGCGCCACCGCCGCCGACTACAGCGACTCCTGCAAAATGAGCGAGCGTTTACACACGCCACCGATGCCCGAAGGCGAATATTTCGACAGCCGTCGATTCACAGGGCTTTCAACTCTCCTCGGCGCGATAGCCGTTGTGAGCCTGGTGCTCTGTCTTATCGGCGCATTGGTAAATCCGCATCAATTCAGCTACTCCTGGCTCTTTGCGTTCGTGTTCTTCTTTACGCTCTGCGCGGGCTGTTTCTTCTGGACAATCGTTCACCACGCCACCGACGCCGATTGGTCCGTGGTTGTGCGGCGCCAATTGGAGAACATCGCCGTGTTGTTAGCGGTGCTGGCAATCCTTTTTATTCCAATCCTGCTACTGCGCGATCATCTCTACTCGTGGATGGTCATTCCACCGGGGCGTGCGCCAAATCTGGATTTCAAGCGCGCGTATCTCAATTTTCATTGGTTCTTCATTCGCGCGATCATCTTTTTTGCTTTCTGGATCGTTGCATCACTCTTGCTCCGGCGATATTCCGCGCGCCAGGACAAAGACGGAAATCCTCTGTTCACGATCTGGATGCGTCGGGTGTCGTTCATCAGCCTGCCACTGTTTGCTCTTTGTCTGACGTTTGGTGCGTTCGACTGGATGATGAGCCTCAACTTCCGCTGGTTTTCAACCATGTTTGGCGTGTACATCTTTGCAGGGACAGCGGGCAGCTCGATGTCATTGCTCGTACTGGTGATCGCGGCTTTGCAACAAGCCGGTTACCTGAAGGGCATCGTCACGCTCGAGCACTATCACATCATGGGAAAATGGATGCTCGCCTTCTGCGTTTTCTGGGCCTACATCGGTTTTGGCCAGTACATGCTCATCTGGTATGCAAACATTCCGGAGGAAACCCAATTTTTCCTAACGCGAAATACGCAATCGTGGTGGGCGCTTAGCATGCTTCTGGTGATCGGCCGGTTCTTTGTACCGTTCGGGATCTTGCTGATGCAGGGGATCAAGAAAAATCCGCACCAGCTTAGTATCGTCGCCGCCTGGATGGTTCTTATGCAGATGCTGGACATGTATTTGATCGTTTTGCCGGCGTTACATGGAACAGGCGTGCACGTGAGCATCTGGGATTTGATTTGCCTGGTCGCGATCGGCACTACGCTGAGCTTTGTGTACCTGCGAGTCGTCGTGCCCAAGACTTCGTTGTTCCCAGTCCGGGATCCGCGTCTGATTGAATCTCTCACCACCGTCAACTGAAATGGCCGGGACCCAATCAGCTCGCAGCATTGCCTACGCACGCGCGCCATTCTCCACATGGCTCGGTGTTGTATTTCTCTTCATTTTATTCGGTCTCATCGTGCTCGCCGTGATTGGACCGTCGCCGCGCGGAAGTGATTACGAAGAAACGCGCGCTAAGAAGCGCATGGAGAAATTGAAGGCGTTGCGCGAAGAGACCCAAAAGGACCTTACGACGTACGCGTGGGTTGATAAAAACAAAGGCGTTGCGCGAATCCCGATCGAACGCGCGATGGAACTCACACTTGCCGAGTTGGCGCAAAAAAAACCCGCCCCGGCCGGACCGATTGCCACTCCACCGGCGCAAGCCGCACCCGCGTCGGCGCCGCCCGCCGGAGGATCGCCTGCGCCGGCTGCTCATCAGCAGCCAGCGACTGCGCAGCAGGGTCAGCCGAGCGCGCCTGCCGGATCTCCCGCCGCACAAGGCGCCGGCTCGCCTTCTCCTGCAGCTCAACAGTCACCAGCGGCACCTGCTTCTCCCGCCCCAGCCACTACGCCATGAACACCGAGCAATTTGATTGCGCAAGCTGAATGAATACTACCGGAATTCCATTGAAAGACCCGGCGGTCTCCGTTGCTGCCGGCGACACGGAGCAATTGGAACGGGCCTACATCGATGCGTCGACTCGCGTTCCAGTGCTGCTGTTTTACACCTCGGCGATGGCGTGGCTGGTCATTGGAACCGTTTTGGCGATGCTTGTCTCGTTCGGGTTGCACTGGCCCGATCTTTTCGGGGGTATCAGTTTTCTGACTTGGGGCCGACTGCGCCCGGCTCACGTAAACATGATGGTTTACGGTTGGGCCTCAATGGCTGGGATGGGCACGGCCGTTTGGTTGATGGCAAGATTGTGCCGAACGACGTTGCGGTTTCCGCTGTTGCTCGCCGCCGGCGGCGCATTCTGGAACCTGGGCGTGTTGATAGGCGTCTGCGCAATCCTGCTCGGCGATAGTACTGGTTTTCAATGGCTCGAGTTTCCGCGGTATGTCGCGGTCATTCTGTTTGTTGCTTACACCCTTATGGCTTCCTGGGCGGTGCTTATGTTTCGGCATCGGCGCGGCGAGCAGATTTACATCACGCAATGGTTTTTACTCGGTGCGTTCCTGTGGTTCCCGTGGCTGTATGCCGCCGGACAGTTGATGCTTTTTGTTGTGCCCCTCCAGGGGGTCCTGCAATCAGCAATCACCTGGTGGTACGCCAACAATCTGCTCTTTCTCTGGTTCGGCGCGATCGCTCTCGGCACGGCGTATTACATGATTCCGAAAGTGATCGGTCGTCCGGTTTACAGTTACCACCTGGCAATCATCGGCTTTTGGACCTATGCGCTTTTTTCGAGCTGGACTGGAATGACGCGATTGGTGGACGGTCCGTTTCCGGCGTGGATGATTACGGCGAGCATCGCCGCGACGATCTTGACGATGATTCCTGTGGCAACCATCGGGCTGAATCATCATTTAACCATGCAGGGTTATTTCCCGTTGCTGCGCTACAGCCCGACCCTGCGTTTCACTGTCTTCGGCGCCATGTCGTACACCGTCTTTAGCGTCATCGGCGTGTTGATCTCCCTCCGGTCCGTCGCCAGCTATGCGAATTTCACTCAGGTGAGCATCGCCTACTCGCATCTTGGCCTCTATGCGTTTTTCACGATGACGATTTTCGGTTCGATGTACTACATCGTGCCGCGACTGGTTGGCCGCGAATGGCGTTATGGATCACTCATTAAACTGCATTTCTGGGCCTCGGCTTACGGCATCGGACTGATGACGCTCATGCTGCTTGCCGGCGGCTTTTCGCAAGGCGGGAATATGGAAAACCCGGCGCTCCCATTTAGCGAAAGCATTGAAACCGTGTTGCCATATCTTCGCGGCCGCAGTCTTTCCGGTATTTTGCTTACCGTATCGCATTTTATCTTTGCATATCATTTCGGTCTGATGCTTTTGGGATTGGGTCGCACGTCGACCGTCCCGACGTTTCTCAACCCGGTTGAAGCCGAGACCTCCGGAGGCCATTGATGAAGGGTCTTGCTCCTCTATTCCTCGGAATTTTCGGCACGTTTGCGTTTTCGTGGGTCGGCCTGACGGTCATCCCGAACTGGCAAATCGGGCATCTCAATCCTGAATCCGACGAAGAAGGGACGGACATTTATCCGCGACCGCAATCGGGAATGTACCAGCGGGGCGCGCATGTTTATGCGGCTAACGGCTGCGTCTATTGCCATAGCCAACAAATCCGCGCCGACTATAGCGCCGCCGATATCGACCGGAAATGGGGGAATCGCCGCAGCGCTCCGCTCGATTACATTTTTGATCGTCAAGTATTTCTCGGAAAAATGCGAACGGGTCAGGATCTTGCGAATATCGGTGCGCGCGCACCGGCAGCCGAAGAATCGCCGGCGGCTGCAGGAGGCGCTAGTCCTTCAGGCGCGCCGGCAACCCAAGGAGCGGCGGCTTCACCGGCTGCTGCGCAAGCATCATCACCTTTGTCTGCGAGTTCGCCTGGAACAGCGCCGGCCACATCGCCAGCGAGCTCGCCCGCAACAGTCCTGGCGGGATCGCCCGCAGCTTCGCCTGCCGGTTCCGGTGTGGTGCACACATCGCCGGCTCCGCCGGGCCAACCCACTGGCGTTGCTTCGCCATCGCCTGGACAAATGGCGAACACCACTCCTGGCGGAAGCAGCCCTGCCGCACCAAGTGCACAGACTCCGGGCGCGGCATGGCCGATCCAAACAGCTGGTCTTCCGCCGATGTACTCTGCCGCGTGGCATCATGTGCATCTTTATGCGCCGCGCAGCATCAATCCCGATTCAAACATGCCGGCCTACCGCTTCCTTTACAGAGTGCGACGCATCGCCGGAGGGCGGTCTGCAGATGCCTTGCCACTTTCGGGTGGCGATGCGCCACCGGAAGGCTGGGAGGTTGTTCCGACGTTCGATGCAAAATGTGTGGTGGCTTATTTGATGGGGCTTAATCAATCTCATCCGTTGAAAGGAGTCAGATCAGTGGCAAGCGCGCCTGCAACCGGGGGAGCTCCCGCACCAGCGACACAAGGTGCTTCACCGGCTCCGGCAGCGGCAGCATCGCCCGCTGCTTCCAAATGATCATGCAATGAACGACGAACCGAAAATGCCGCTGCGGACAGGCCAGGGAATGGATTACGGCGAACAGGCCGACGTGCAACAGGTGCACGCAGCCGTGCAGCGCGAAAAACGCGAACCGCGAGTCGGTGCGGAGCCGCTTTCAATTTGGCTGATCGTGATCTACGGACTGGCGATTTTCTTCGGCGGCGCATACCTCGGCCGTTACTCGGGAAATTTCATGAGTGGCGGACTTGATCCGATGGGTTCGCCGCCGGCGCCAAAGAAAGCAGTCGCAGGGGGACCTGGGGGCGAGCAAGCGGCCGAACTCTCGCCGCATGATCGTGGTAAAAAAGTTTTTTCTGCAAATTGTCAGACCTGTCACCAGGCGACTGGGCTCGGCGTGGCTGGACAATACCCGCCATTGGCCGGGTCCGAATTTACGAATGGCGGCTCGCGGCGGATGGGCATGATCGTACTTAAGGGTTTACAAGGCCCGGTCACGGTTAAAGGCCAACAGTACGGCTCTGCGGTTATGCAACCGTGGGACAAAACTTTGACCGATAAACAGATCGCCGATGTCATGACGTACGAGCGAAGCGAGTGGGGAAACAATGCGAGTCCCGTCACACCCGAACAAATCGCAGCGTTACGCAAAGAACTGGCCAGTCATCCCGAGTCATTCACTGAACACGATATCCTCGCAGCGCCTGACGAGGATATCCCGGGCGGCGCACCTGCGGCGGGAGCCCCGCCAAAGCCCGGCGAAGTCGCAAAACCCGCGCCGCCGCCAAAACCCTAACGTACGATTGATCGCTGCAACCGGGCGCTGCATGGGGTTGCGATCAACGGCTGCATTGGCGCCGTGAGAGACCGCATATTCAATTTTTGAATAGACGGATTTACAGCGTCTCCGAAGCGGCGCGACCGACTAGCATATCTGCCGGGAAATTAGGCGCTGGATCAGACGCTACGCGCAGCCTAGCCTTCGCGATTTGGGGTACCGAGAATGTGACTCTTTGGCGGGAGCATCACGTTGTCGAAATTTTGCGTAAACATCGCCGCCGCGAAAAAGGCGACCGCTCGCAGAGTTTCTTTGCCAACATTGACGAGGTCGTGCCTTACCGGCGTCGGAATGGCAAAAACGCTGCCGGGACCGACTCGGTGCGTCGAACCGTCTTCCATGTGCAGTTCCCCGTCACCAGAGATTATGTATTGCGTTTCTTCGGTGGCATCGGTGTGCCAGCCGAGCCGGTTTCCAGGCTCAATCTCGTAGACAATTGTTGAGGATGCAGTCGTTCCGTGCCCTCCATAAACGGCAAATGCGCCGGCCCAGTGGACCGACTTTTCATCCTCTGCCCAGACTTCCGCGCGTTTCAGTTTATCGGATGCCACAACTGGATTCATGAAGGCGAGGTTAAATTTTGGTTGCATGCGAGTCAATGGAGCGAATGCCTTAGGCATGCTGCCCCGAAAGCTTTCGAGGTCACCACAGCAACGCGTCTACGAGAAACTCGCCGATGTAAGATGAAATCCGAAGCCCGAATGTCGACGCCCGAAACAATTCCGAATGACAAAAATCGGCTAAAGACAAGGTCAGTCTTGCTTGGGATTTTTGGATTATTTAAATCTTATTTTGGTGCTTGTTCGGATTGGAAAGCCCGGCCGTTGCTTCGCATCCGTTACGGCGGTATTCCGATTCGGATTTGTTCCGGTCGAAGGTTGAGTGCGCTTATGCCAACGCTTCGGCAAACAATTCCGCCATGTGCTTGGGTCGGATGTTCGTTAGGTCGCTAATCTGATGGCGGCAACTTGTGCCTGACGCAATTATTTGTGTGCCGGGAGGCAAATGATTGATTTGATCGAGTAATCGTTGCGCGACTTGGACCGATAGATCGTACTTTTCTGCAAGCGCGCCGAACGCGCCTGCCATTCCGCAGCAGGCTGTATCAAGGACTGCGGCTTTTCTTCCCGGCAAACGTTCGGCGAGGTTTCCCATGAAAACGGGACTGCTAATCGATTTGGCATGGCAATGAGGGTGGATGAGGACGTTCGCCGCCCGCCCGGTAAACCGAATGGCCTCCGGTTCGCGCGTCAGCAAATCGTCCACAAATTTCTCGAACAGGAAACAGCGTGCCCCGATCTTTTCAGCATTCTCGATTTTCAGCTCGCGATAATCGTCGACAAACATCGACCAGCACGAGGGCTCTAGAAAGACAATTGGAGTGTTGGAGTATTGGAGAGATGAAAAAATCTCGACGTTATGTCTGCCGAGTTTTGCCGCGTCATCGAGATTTCCCTGGCTGAATGCTGGTCGCCCGCAGCAGCGGCGATTTTCTACGAGTGCGACCTCGAATCCGAGCGTCTCAAGCACTTTAACTGCGGCGATCCCGATGTGCGGTTCGTGGTAACGCACAAAGGTGTCATCCCAAAGAACGATTTTGCCGCGCTTCGTCTGTAGGGCGTTTCGGTAAAACGCCTCGGGGTTTGATACAGACGCTCTACAATGCTTGGCAAACCATTTGTCGAAGCGTTCAGTTGCGTAATGCGGGAGGGACCGTCGTCGGGAGATTCCAATCGTTTTCTCCATCGCTACACGTACGGGCTTGGAATCGAAAAACCGATTCATCAATCCCGGCATGAAGCAGCCCAGTTTGCCTAACAAATCGACGTTGCTCAGAATGCGTTCGCGCAGCGGCAGGCCATCGCGGCGCCATCGCGCCTGAAGCATTTCTGCCTTGAGCAGCGCCAGGTTCACGTTCGACGGACATTCCGGCGTGCAACCTTTGCAGGAGAGACAGTTGCTCAGGGCGGCGTCGAGCTCGTCGGATTTCAGCGGGTCGCCAAGGCGCAGTTCGAGGGCGCTCCGAATGATATTGGCGCGACCGCGCGTCGACATCACTTCATCATGTGTGGCGATGAACGTCGGACACATGATGCCGCTCTGCTTAAGGCAGCCGCCGCAGCCGTTGCATTGTTCGAGGTTGCCAGTGAACGAATGGTCTTTGAACGCGAACGCGAGTACTGGCCGAAATGGAAGCTCGAGCGGACGCGCAAAATTCTCTCGCAAAAAATTGTCAATTTTGTGTCCGTCATCTCCGAAAATTTTTCCAGGATTGAAAACATTCTTGGGATCGAAGGCGCGTTTGATTTCGCGCATCGCCTCCAGCAACTGATTGCCAAGTTGCTCGCGCATATATTCGGTGCGCGCAATACCTACGCCGTGCTCGGCGGAGAGCGAACCTTTGAAGTGACGTACCAGCGCGGAAGTTTCATCTGCGACTTGCCGGAATTTTTTCAGATCGGCGGGGCTGTGCATATCGAGCACCGGTCGCACGTGCAAAAGCCCGCTGGCGGCGTGCCCGTAGTAACTCGCCCTCAGTCCCAGCGATTTCATAATCGCCTGCAAACCGTGCACGTAATCCGGCAGTTGCGCTGGACGAACAGCGGCGTCTTCGATAAACGCGACCGGCTTTGCCGGTCCAACGCATCCGGTCAAAAGCGACAGACCGGATTTGCGCACGGACCAAACCATGTTCATTTGCTGCGGGTCGGTGAGAATTTTTGTGCGCAGCCCGATTTTCCTCGATTGCAAAATCGACAAACGCTCTGCGACGTCTTCGTAGAACTCGACGATCAAAATCGATTCACACGGTTTTGATTCCACCTCGAGCAGATCGCGTGCAGCTTGAAACTGAAGTTGCCCCCTGGTTCCATCGAACAATGGCCGATCGATGTGTTCGATCGCCGCAGGCCTGAGATCAAGAAGCTCAACCGTCGCCTGCATTGCTTCCGCTACCGACGCGAAAAAGATCAGACCCAAACCTTTCTCGCGGGGCAGGGGAGAAATCTTGAGCTCAGCGGAAAAGATAGCGGCGAGTGTCCCTTCGCTCCCAGCGAGGATATTAGTGAGGTCACTTGGTGCGCGCAGGAATCGTTCGATGCCGTAGCCAGGCCAGCGCTTAATCAAGCCCGGCGGCCAGCGCTCGGTCATTTCGGCGCTCGCTGCGTGAACGAGTTTCTCAATCTTTTCCCGCTCATGGCCTAACGACTGCTGACCTGCTCCGATTTTCTCCACGCGGCCATCCGCCAGCACAATTTCCAGTGAGATCACGTGATCGGCCGTTGTGCCGTAAACTGGGCAACGTGCGCCAGACGAGTTGTTTGCGATCATTCCGCCTAGCGTAGCGCGCGAACTCGTTGCGACATCGGGCCCAAAACCATAACCGTGCGGCTTTAGAAATTCGTTGAGTTGGTCCAGCACAACCCCGGCCCCGACGCGAATGCTGCGTTTTTCAAGATCCAAATCTGTGATCTGTCGATTGTGGCGCGAAAAGTCGACGATTAATCCATCACCGATTGCATTTCCTACCAGACTCGTGCCGGCGCCGCGGGGTGTAAGAGAAAGGCCTGCGTCCGCTGTTGCGTGTATGACAAGGCTGGCCTGCCCGGCGGTTCTCGGAAACGCCACGCCAACCGGCTGTATTTGGTAAATCGACGCGTCCGTGGAGTAGAGTTGGCGCGTTAGTTTATCAAAGCGTGCGTCGCATCCAGTCTGCTTGATCTTCCGTTCCTGCGCCGAAGTCATTCTACGTCGGCTAAAATAACACAGGAAGGGGAGCGCGGGCATGCCCGCAATATCCGGCATACTGCCGGACCGTGGTTGGCGCTTGGCGTTGAGAACATCTGAAGCGTTCGTGGCTAACGCGGGCGCCTGAAAAGCGCCGGCAACATGCCGGCGGCAGCGAGCAGAAATGCTCGCGCTCCCAATTACAGCAAATCCATTTGCGCGTTTTCCGGCATCGGCTCAGCGAAACGAACGCCAACACCGATCAGACGCACCGGTTTGCCAGTTCGCATGAATGCTTCGGCCAGGAGCGAGTGGAAACCTTCCAGCGTTGGCGTCAGACCTGCGCGCTCGGCAGTAGTTCGCGTGAAATCGGCAAACTTCAGTTTCACAAAAATCTTTGTGATCTCCCGCGCTGATTCTTTTTGCGCCAGATCAGCCATCACATCCTGGAAGAGCTCCTCTAGTTTTTCTGCGCATTGCTCCAACGTGACGAGATCGACGGCAAACGTTTCCTCTGTACTGAGAGATTTGCGCGGACGATCGGGCTCGACGGGCCGAACATCGATGCCGCGGCAAAGCTCGTAGAGTTCGAGGCCAAATTTTCCGAATACATTAACAATCTCAGGCCGAGAGAATTGCTGAAGTTCTCCACAGGTCTTGACTCCGAGTTCTTCGAGCTTTCGTTCACTCTTCTCGCCGATTCCCCAGATTTTGCGCACGGGCAGGTTTGTCATGAAATCTGAGACCTCTTCTCGCTTTACCTCAAACTGGCCGTTCGGTTTGTTAAGGTCGCTCGCGATTTTCGCGATGAGCTTGTTCGGACCAATTCCAGCTGAAGATGTAAGTTTCGTCGTGCGAAGGATCGCGCTGCGAATTTCCTGCGCGAGCACGGCCGGCGCGGTCGGATGAGAGGTGACGTCAAGATAAGCTTCGTCCAGCGACAGCGGTTCGATAATCGAAGTGAACTGGTAAAGAATTCCGCGGATAATCGCCGCTTCGCGACGGTAAACGTCGAACCGCGTCGGCAGCACAATCAAATTGGGGCAGCGTTGCATCGCCATGAATGTCGGCATGGCGGACCGGACACCGAACTCGCGCGCCTCGTAATTGCATGTAGTCAAAACGCCCCGGCGCTCCCGTGCGCCACCTACGCCGACGGGTTTGCCCCGCAGTGAAGGCCGGTCGCGCACCTCGATCGCTGCATAAAAGCAATCCATATCGAGGTGGATGATCGCTCGTGCTTTCTGTTCATCGTGCACCGGGAAATTTCGCACACTGCAGGCGGGAGATCATCGGGCGTTTTCTCGCCTAATTTGAAATTTCTCGCTTTGCAATGACGGCTTCTCTTCTGATATTAACCACCGTAACTTTCTTCTGAAATGGATACTTCTACTTCCGTTGACACTCATCACGAACCGCACGCGCACGACGCGGCACACGAGCACCATGAGCTTGGGTGGTGGCGTAAGTACATTTTCTCGACCGACCACAAAGTGATCGGAATTCAGTATGGCCTGTGCGGCCTGGCGTTTCTGTTCCTCGGATTCTGCCTGATGATGATGATGCGCTGGCAACTGGCTTATCCCGGCCAGGCGATGCCTGTGATTGGCAAATGGCTGCCGTACATTTTCGGGGCCGAGTCGATGCCGAACGGAAAAATGACGCCGGATTTTTATAACTCGTTAGGCGCCATGCACGGAACGATCATGATCTTTCTTGGTGTGGTGCCGCTGGCCTTTGCTGCTTTCGGGAATTTCGTCGTGCCGCTGCAAATCGGCGCACCGGACATGACATTTCCGAAGGTCAATGCGGCAAGTTTCTGGGCTTTCGCCGTGGGTGGGGTGGTTATGTTGTCCAGTTTCTTCGTGCCGGGAGGCGCGGCCAAAGGCGGCTGGACGTCCTATACACCACTGGCGGCTTTCGACGATACCGGCCCTGGACGTAATCTCGTGTTTAACGGCCAGACGCTCTGGTTGCTCGGATTTATTTTTCTGATCACCTCTTCACTGCTTGGCGCCGTAAATTTTATCACCACCATCATTCAATTGCGTGCCAAAGGACTGACCTGGATGCGGCTTCCATTCTTCGTGTGGGCGCAATTTGTCACCGCGTTTCTACTGCTACTGGCGTTCCCGCCGCTCGAAGCGGCGATCATCATGCAGTTAATGGACCGGCTGGCACATACCAGCTTTTTCCTGCCGGCTGGCCTCGTCTTGAATGGCGCGCCGGTGTCCATCAGCGGTGGCGGCAGCCCGCTTTTGTGGCAACATTTGTTTTGGTTTCTGGGGCATCCGGAAGTTTACGTGCTGATCTTGCCGGCGTTCGGTATCGTGGCCGAAATTCTCGCCAACAATTCGCGCAAGCCGCTCTGGGGCTATAAATCGCTGGTCTTTTCCGTGTTGGTAATCGGATTTCTCTCGTTCATCGTCTGGGCGCATCATATGTGGCTGACCGGAATGGGCTCAGCTGTCAGCGCATTCTTCCAGACGACGACATTGCTGATCTCAATCCCGTCGGTGATCATCTTGAGCGCGTTTTTCATTTCACTTTGGGGTGGCTCGATCCGCTTCAACGTGCCCATGCTTTTTGCCACTGCGTTTCTGCCCATGTTTGGAATCGGAGGACTTACCGGGATCCCGTTGGCGTTTAATTCAGCTGACCTTTATTTGCACGATACTTATTACGTTATCGCGCACTTCCATTACATCGTAGCGCCCGGCACCATCTTCGGCCTTTTTGCGGGTGTCTATTTCTGGTTCCCTAAAGCGACCGGCCGAAGAATGAGCGAGTTCTGGGGAAAAGTGCATTTCTGGCCGACGCTGATCTGCATGAACTTGATTTTCCTGCCGATGTTCTTGCAGGGCATGGCAGGAATGCATCGGCGGTGGTACGATGGCGGGCAAGGATGGAACGTCGCGAACGATCACACCATCTGGGGATTGACCGGGTTCCAATGGAACCATCCTATTTCATGGGGCGCCTGGATCATGGGCCTCGCTCAAATTCCATTCATTATCAATTTCTTCTGGAGCATCAAACATGGAGAAAAAGTGAACGACAATCCGTGGGAAGCGACCACGTTGGAATGGACCGCACCTTCACCGCCGCCACACGGAAATTTCCTTACCACCCCGGTTGCCTATCGTGGCCCGTACGAATACAGCCTTCCCGGGCGCGAACGCGATTTCACCATGCAAAATGAACCGGTAGAACCCGCTGAACGAAACCGCCGAAAACCCGCGGAGCTCGTTCACGCATAATGGCCGTCTGAACTACTGAACCATGGAAATTCCGTACACAATTTCTACTCGTCCTGACACCGGTCTTTGGAACGCAAAGATCGGGATCTGGCTTTTCCTGGCGTCGGAAGTGATGCTCTTTGGCGGCCTTTTCTCCGCTTACATTTTCTTGCGAATAGACTCGGCACCGGGCACGTGGCCGCATGGTGTTCTGAACGTGCCAGTGGGCACGATGAATACCGCAATTCTTATCATATCGTCGGTCACGGTGGTGCTGGCGTGGGCGTCGCTAAAGATGAGAAGATATCGCGCCTACTGGTGGTACATGTTGGCCACGATTTTATGCGGCACGATCTTTCTTGTCGTTAAACTTGGCTACGAATGGCCGCAGAAGTACGATCACTTTGGCGCCTATATCAAACCGGAAGCCCTGGGGAAGTACGAAAAGTATTTGGGTAATGCATACGCCACGGAGCACGATCTTCCCCCGCGGCTCGAGATTACCGGACATTTGCACAATCGCGCTGCGCTCAACGATCCGAAAGTTAAGGAATACGAGATCGCGCTTGACCCGTTGAATGCCTACCCCACCAATCCTGAGATGGATCGTCCGCACTTTTTCCCGTTACCGGTCACCGACAAAATCGCGACGATCGACAAGGCAGACGTCCAGCGAGCAACGATGTTTTTGCCGACGCACAGCACGTATTTCGCCAGCTATTTCACCATCACCGGCTTGCACGGGCTTCACGTATTGGCGGGCGTGCTGGTCTTCATTTACATGTGGCTGCCGGTCAGTAAAAAAGTTTACCAACAGAACCCGGAGCACCTGGCTAATCGTGTCGAGGTCAGCGGACTGTTCTGGCACTTTGTTGATCTCATCTGGATTTTTGTGTTTCCACTTTTTTATCTCCTTTAAAACATCACGTAGCGCTGCCATGTTGAGCGAAGCGCTGCAACGAAATGCGAAGCATGAGGCCAGGCTTTCAAACATCTCAGTCATTGGAATGCGACTGGATTCAGAATGGACCAGAGAATGAGGTACTGGCTCGCGGGCTTCGCCCGCTGCGTTGCAGCTTCGCCGCGCTCAGAATGACATTACGCCATGAATAACCCGCCTGACGTTTCGCAAGACCCCAAGGAATACGAAGAATACGCACACGGGATTCGCAAGCACGTTCGCGGGTATTTGATGGTCGGCGCGACGCTGCTGGTTTTCACCGGAGTCACCGTGGCGTTATCGTATGTTCATTTTGGTACGCCAAAGGCAAACATTGCGGTGGCAATGCTGGTCGCGACATTTAAAGCCGGGTTGGTCGCGGCAATTTTCATGCATCTCGCCGCAGAGAAACGGCTGATCTACCGGATCCTGATTTTCACCGGTTTTTTTGTGCTTGGTCTCTTCTGGCTTACATTATTGGCGTGGTACGATTACCCAATTTTTCGGTAAATGTCGCTTAAAGCATTTCATATTGTTTTCGTCATTTTCTCGACATTGCTTGCACTCGGGACAAGCGGATGGTGCATTTGGGTGGATCTGGTTGTGGGCGGCCCGGTTTATCTTGCCGGCGCGATCGCATCGCTGGTAGTTGCCATCGCCCTGATGTTTTACGGGTTTTGGTTTTGGCGGAAAATGAAACGGCTGCGCATCTTCACATGAAACGAATCGCCTCCTTACTGTTGGTATCGATTGTGTTTGCCGCGCAGGAAGTTTTAGCGTGTCCATTTTGCTACGGTGCCAAGGATGGGAAATCGACCGAGCATATGGCAATTGCGATCTGGTTTCTTTTCGGCGCGGTCATGTCGGTGATGGGCGGGATCGGCGCGTTCAGTTTTCATCTCTGGCGCCATGGCCGCATGCCGATCGAACCTCACCAGGAGCTTACTGAAGAGGACTTGACCAAGTATGAATAGCCTGGCGCTGATCAATGAATTTCTGGGCCAGCCGCCCAACGCTTCTGCCCACGGATATCAGATCGATCATATCCTTGAGTTTTGTCACTGGTTCATGGGCGCGTTGTTCGTCGGGTGGTCGGCTTTTTTTATTTACGTCCTGATTCGCTTTCGGAAGCGTCGCCAGCCGGTTGCAGATCATGCCGGTGTGCGCAGCCATATCTCGACGCACCTGGAATTTTCAGTCGTCATGATCGAAGCGGTACTGCTGCTGGGCTTCGCGATTCCACTTTGGGCAAGGCGCGTGAACCAGTTCCCGCCTGGAAAAGAGGCGCTGCTTGTGCATGTTGTCGCGCAGCAGTTCAACTTCAACTACCACCTGCCGGGACCGGATGGACAGTTTGGCCGGCGCGACGTCTATCTTGTGTCCAACTCAAACCCGCTCGGGATTGATCCAAATGATCCGGCTGGTAAAGACGATATCGTCACCAGCGGCGAACTTCACGTCCCGGTGGACCGCCCTGTAATTGCAGAGCTTTCATCGAAAGATGTGATCCACGATTTCTTTATACCCGACATGCGCATCGGAGGTGATGCCATTCCCGGTTCGCTAATTCCAATCTGGTTCACACCTGTTAAGACCGGAACTTATGAAGTGATTTGCGCCCAATTGTGCGGACTCGGCCATTACGGGATGAAAGGCACGCTGGTAGTCGATACGCCGCAGGATTATCAGGCGTGGCTGAAAGAACGCGCCGAGCTCGCCGGCACACAAGCAACTCCGCCCCCGCCCACGCAGCGCCCGCCGGGTGAACCGATCAGCGGAGCTGCTCCGGGCACAATTCCGCCGCCAGGTGGGGCGAACCCTTCGAAGGCCGGCGCGGAAGGGGCCGGTGCTACGCCGCACCCTGCACAAGAGCTGCACAACGCACCTGCGTCGTCAGCTTCGCCGAGTCCGCATGGATGATCGCTTTTCTTTAGCGGTGCTTCTGTTTGTTTCGCGATCCGCGGCCAAAAAATCTTTACCGCGAACTGTTTCAAACAATCAGTAATACTTCCCAACCGATATTGCTCAACGGTGCGTCGTTGCGCACCTCTTTATTGGTGACGTTGCCAGTGCCCGAGTAAATTTGGACCGCCGCATCCCTGTGGTCAGCGATAGAATTTCGCGTACTCGACTCGCATTGTCTCATCCATCCGTTTCATCGTATTCTCTTTTGTGCGAACGTCGGCAAAGTGGTTGAACCGATTTGCGTGGCTTACATGCCTCGCTACGCTCCTGCTGATTTGCAGCGGGGGAATGGTGACCAGCAAAAATGTCGGACTCGCCGTCCCCGATTGGCCGACCACTTTCGGTTACAATATGTTTTTGTTTCCGATCTCGAAATGGGTTGGCGGAATTTTGTTCGAGCATACGCATCGTTTGATGGGTTCGCTGGTCGGATTTCTTACGATCATTCTCGCGGTGTGGCTTTGGCTGCGCGACGAGCGGCGATGGATTCGCACCTTGGGAATGATTGCGGTTGTCGGCGTCATCCTGCAGGGAATTCTTGGCGGTCTTCGGGTGACGATGATGAAAGATCAAATCGGCGTCTTTCATGCCTGCGTTGCGCAGGCGTTTCTCGGTCTGCTTGTTTTCATCACACTGGCGACGACGAAATTTTGGCAGTCGCTCATTCCTCGGGCGTGGACTCGGTTTTCGCCAATTAAGGCGCTCGCGATTGCAATTACGATCGCGATTTACCTACAGCTGGCGCTCGGGGCAACGATGCGCCACCAACATCGTGATCTCTCAATTCTGGATTTCCCAACCGCAAATGGTGCCTGGATTCCGGACACCAGCGCGGCTGCCCTGGCAAAGGTCAACGCGTGGCGCGACGCGCGTGCGTTATCAGACGTGAGTGCATTTCAAATCTGGCTGCAAATGGTGCACCGGTTTTTGGCTTTAATCATCGCGATTGCGATAATTTCTTTTTGTATCCGCGTTTACAGAGACGCGCGCGGGTTGGATGTTCTCAAACGATTATCAATCCTTTGGGTCGTCTTAGTCTTTGGACAGATTACGCTCGGTGCGTGGGTGATCTGGAGCAATAAGGCCGCCGACGTCGCCACTGCGCATGTCGCGCTCGGCGCGATAATGCTATCCTTCGGTGTGAGCATTAGCGCGATTTGCTGGCGAATTTCGCAAAACCAGATTGACAGGGCGCGACCGCCGGGCGCGCCGCTCAACGAACCCATGCGCGCATGAAAACGGCCACAGTCACCACTGCGACAGTCGCGTCGTCGCATCACAGCTTCGTTGGCGATCTCGCTGAGCTGGTCAAAGCGAGACTGACGCTGCTTGTTTTGGTGACGACCGCAGTAGGTTTTTATCTCGGAGCGGAATCACCGATCGATTATTGGGCGCTGTTTCACACGGTTTTTGGAACGGCGGCGGCAGCAGCTGGCGCCGCCGCTCTCAATCAATGGTGGGAACGCCGAGTCGACGCGCTCATGCGGCGAACAATGACACGGCCAATCCCAGCGGGGCGCATGGCGCCGCTTCAGGCGCTCCTGCTCGGCGCCGCGCTGTCGATTTTCGGAGTGGTCTATCTGGCCATTGTTTGCAACGCGCTCAGTGCGGTGCTCGCAGCAATCACAATCGTTATTTACATTTTCGCGTACACACCATTGAAACGCGCTAGCACGGCCAACACCGCTGTCGGCGCGATTCCGGGCGCCATTCCGCCGATGATCGGCTGGGCAGCTGCGCGTGGCGACATTGCGCCGGGAGCATGGAGTCTTTTCGTGATCGTGTTTTTGTGGCAGATGCCGCACTTCTTCGCCATCGCATGGATGTGCCGCGAAGATTATTCGCGCGCCGGGTTTCGCATGATTTCAAGCGACGATCCCAGCGGAGAACGCAGCGCCAGCCAGAGTGTGTTTTTCTGCATTCTGCTTTTGGTCCTCGCAGGCTTGCCTGCATTTGTTGGAATTGCCAGTTACGCCTACGAGCTGATTGCCCTTGTGCTGGGTGGTTTATTCATCGCTGTAGCGATGCGCTTTTTGCGGCTGCGAACGCAGAGCGCTGCACGGCTACTGTTCATTGCATCGATTGCATATCTACCGCTGCTTTTGGCCGCTTTGGTTTTGACGAAAACCTGAACGTGGACTGTGATTTTTGCGTCAAAGAATTTGTGAACCTTATGGATGCGACGCGCCATCGCGTGGCTCTCGTCAGAACCGTTTAGTCAACAGCGATGCGATGACGTTTTGTACTCTCAAAGCATTTCGTGCGAAAAGCTGGCGAATATTACTGCAAGGAAATGATGAATACTGATTCTGCGACAGTCCATATGGCGCCCACGCGCGGCGGCATTGCTTGGAAGGTAATTCTCATCCTGATCCCAATCATCACACTGGCGATGTTGCTCTGGTTGCGAAACGTCGAGGTGTCGGCGCTGCGCCAGCGAACAGTTTCCTCCTATGGGATGGTACCCACTTTTCAGCTTACGAATCAAAACGGACAAGCGTTTGGATCAGGACAGTTGGCCGGTAAAATTTGGATCGCCGATTTTGTTTATACAACGTGCCCGGGACCCTGCCCGATGATTAGCAGCCGGATGAGCGACTTGCAGAAGCCGCTGGAAAAAACTGATGTGCACCTGGTTTCGTTCAGTGTCGATCCGGAAAAGGACACACCGGCTGTGTTGCGTGATTATGCGGGGAAATTGCAGGCCCAGCCTGGACGGTGGGATTTTCTTACTGGATCAAAATCTACGATCTACAAACTTTCGCATGACGGTTTCAAGCTTGGGGTGTCAGACGGAAGCAATGAGCAGGGACTCCCCGTTCACAGCACGCGCATAGTGCTCGTTGATCGGCACGGTCAAATCCGGGGCTACTACGACGCAATGGAACCCGACGCGATAACCAACTTGATTGCTGACACCAACCATTTGTTACGCGAACAACCCAAGTAAAAGCTGCAAAATCCAAGCTCCAACATTCAACTGGATTGTCATCCTGAGCGCAGCGAAGGATCTCGGATTTTGATTTCCGAATTCACAAACGCAAATCAGAGATGTTTCGCTGCGCTCAACATGACAGAGTAAGGCGCCGGGCAATGCGGTTTGAGCTTGATTGTTGAAGTTTCTCTGGAGTTTGTTCGCCTTCGGCACGAACCCGTCCCATGGCGGAGATCTTGGTATTTGGTGATTATTAACCGACCGGCTCCGGGCCAACGCTGGGTCCTTCGTCACAAACGGTGCGGAGATAATCGCGGTACTCATTTCTCGGTAATCCGCCGATGATCTTTTCCAGGTCAGATTGGTTAATGAAACCCATTCGGAGCGCGATCTCCTCGAGGCATGCGATCTTTAAGCCCTGCCGATGCTCGATAGTCGCAATGTAATTGCTGGCCTCGAGTAAGGCTGAGGTCGTTCCGGTATCAAGCCAGGCCATGCCGCGGCTGAGCAGTTTCACGTGCAGCTGGTCCTGCTTCAGATAAAGCAAATTCAAATCAGTAATTTCCAGTTCGTTACGAGCTGATGGGCGCAAAGTCCGACACAAATTAACTACCTGGCCGTCGTAGACGTACAGGCCAGGCACGGCAAAAGAGCTTTTCGGGTGCTTTGGCTTTTCTTCGAGGCTGATGACTCTGCCGCCATCATCGAACTCAACCACGCCATACCGCTCGGGATCGCGAACTTGATAGCCGAAAATGCATGCACCACGATCGATGGCGAGCGCGTCACGATAGAAGTCAAGTTTTCCATAGAAAATGTTATCCCCCAAAATCAGCGACGCTCCGGAGTCGCCCACGAATTTCGCTGCGATCAAAAACGCCTGGGCGATTCCTTCCGGCTTCGCTTGTGCGGCGTATTCGATGCGAATTCCGAGCTGTGCGCCGTCGTTTAGATAATCCTGAAGCATCGGCAAGTCTTTTGGCGTAGAAATGATTAACACTTCGCGCAGGCCGCCGAGCATCAGCGTCGCCAGCGGATAACAAATCATCGGCTTGTCATAAATCGGGAGCAGCTGTTTGCAGACGATTTTGGTTAACGGATAGAGACGTGTTCCCGCACCGCCGGCGAGCAAAATGGCTTTTTTCATTGAATTAACGGACCGCGAATCACGCGAATAAAGATGGCGAAAATGGCGAAGCACGAATGACGAATGACAAAGGAATGACGAATTCCAAGGGACCGACCCTCGAAACTTGAGCTTCCGATGGACCTGCTGTGTGGGATGGCGCGTCGCAGGATGCAGTTGTCGGGCGCTCGAATCGCAGCGGGTTACGCGCGCGCACTCGGGAGGTTCCTTCGGGCTTCGTCATTCGGTTTTCCTTCGTTCTTCGTCATTCTGGTTTCGTCATTCTAATGATTCGCGTGATTCGCGGGCCAAAAAAAATGTCATAATTTATCGCTCGAGTTCCAGCTCAAAAGCAGCTCCGCCCATTGCCGCCAAAAACGGGAGCCTGTCGTCAAATCGAGATGAGTCTTTTGAGTAATTTGCCCGAGAGTTTTCTTTGGAGCAGAACGGAATGTTGTTTTATCCAGGAAGAATGTGTCCCCGAGGTTCTCAGCCAATTTACGAGTGTTTACACGAGCGCCCGTACATTCGGACAGCGCTTTTTCAATCCACTCGCGCGATAACTCCGATCGCGGTTCGATGGTGGCGCTTACCGTTATACCGAGGAGCTCCCTTAGCATCAGCGCGCAAACTAACGCACGAGAACTCGTGGCGTGTACGTGCGATATGCCTTCCCATCGAATTAATTTCCGCAGCGCGAGCGCGAACCGAGCCTGACGGAGGAAAATTGCGTCTGGAGCGCGTCTGCTTTGCCGTGCGCGGTGTTCTTCCAACCGTTGCGCCAGGACTGGATTCGACCGCCATTCGGCTTCCAACACCATGGCATCGGGAAGGAATTCGAATGAAGGTGCGATCTGCTGCATGTCGCTATTGAGCTTTGCGGTGGCATTTAATTCGCAGACGAACGGGAGAATGGGTACATTCCGCCGTTTCATCTCCTCAACTTCACGCTCGAGCAGCGGCAATTCTGGGTCAGGCCATCGATCGATCAGATACCCGATTTTTGCAGACGCCTCGCTGCCTGCCACGCCGAACGTACGCGAAGCGCGGTGACGACTCTGTTCGGTCGTAACCCCTGATGCCGGTCCCGAGGGGCTCACGTCGCCCATAGAGCGACGGCTACAACTTTGCTCGAGCATCGTCACCAGCGGCGCGACCGTTCGCTCAATTTGGAAATGTTGCTCGATCCGGGCACGGCCGGCTTTGCCGAAGCGCAATCGCAACTCAGGGTCCCGCAGAAACTGCTCGAGTGCCTGAGCAAGCGCATTCGAATCGCCGGGTGCAACCAGCGTTCCCGTCTGGCCGTCAACGACCAATTCGGGAATTCCCGCCAGGCGGGTTGAAACGACTGGTCGCGCCGAAGCCATGGCTTCGAGAATTACAGTGGGAAAAACATCCGTAGCTCCCTGTTCATCGGTCGTTGAGGCCAACGCGAAAATGTCCGCCGCCTCCAATTTTTTCAAGACTGCGTCTTGTGATAGCGAACCGAGTAAATTCACTCGTGAGGCAAGATCCAGTTGCCGGACTTTGGCCTGAAGTGTTTCCCGCAGCGGCCCGTCGCCAATGATGTCGCAGACAAAATCGATTTTGCGCCTTGCGAGTTCGCCGCATGCATTGATGAGGTCGTCAAAACCTTTGAATGCAACCAGCCGGCCGACGCTTACAATCCGCGGTGTTGCCTTAGGCGAGCTGTAGCCGCCTCGCTCTGTCGAGGCGCTACTCGGAAAACGTTCCAGATCGATTCCGTTATAAATCCGGTGAATTTTAGCTGCCGAATCCGGACAACGCTGGCGAAGCAAGTCGCGGCTGTAATCGGTTTCGGCTGCCACGAATTCCGCTGCGGCGCAGATCTCGCGCAGTAAGTCGTCGCTACCGAGATCCTTCATAAAATCCTGCCCATGAGCCGTGACGCTGAACGGGATGCCTGAAATTTCCTTCAGGAAAACCGCGCTGTGCGCTGCACGATTTGCGAAGTGTACGTGCACATGATCCACGCCGCTGTGCGCAAAAAACCCGGCAAAGTATAATGCATTGCGCGCGCGCTGTTCGGTCTTCGCCTGCGGTCCGTATTTGGCCTCGTGCTGCTCAACAAGATGGCGCGGCCATTTGCCATTGGTTTTCGCGTTTCGCTCGAGAATTTTTAAAATTTCCTGCGGGGGTGCGTAATGAATTGGCGCGCTCAACCTGGTGATGTATTCATGGCGTAAACTGGTGAGTGGCGGATATACCGAGCCGATCACGAGCTCTATCCCTTGCCGCTCCAAGGCCAGCATCTCCGCATCGCAAAATGTTTGCGAGATTACTGGGTAGCGCGAATACAGATAACCGATTCTCATTGCGGAAAGTAGACACCGGACTGCGGATCGGATCTGCGCAACCTTGTAGAGCAAGCGCTCCGCTTGCCTGCTTCCTCATTGAGTTCGTAGCGAAACGGCCAATCTTCCCAATTTTGCACAAGTCCTGCACGCACCGGATTTTCTCGAATGTACAGCCATTTGTCGTGCAGCGTTTCATTCGTGCGAAGTAGTCGATCGAAACAACCAGCCTGCCATTTCCAGGAAGCATCAAGCTGCTCGCGTATCCAACGCTTTAACGCAGCCGAGAAGTTTCCAAGTTTGGCTTCCCGATTTTTGATCGGGGCAACGATGACGTGAAGGTGATCAGGCATGATAATCGCCGCCAAGACATGCCAATCTTGCAGCTTCGACGCGGCGAACTTGAATGCGCGAAATGTTTCTGGATTTGCAAGCACAGCTTTCCGATTGACCGTACAAATCGTGACGAAATAAATCACCGACTGCTCCCAAGCCAGCCAGACCGGAATGCGGGGAGGGTGTCCCATTGAATTTGATTAATATGGCAGGCGGAGCGCCTGCCCTACAATCGCAATTTCGCGGCGCACGCGTTTCTGCTGTGATGGCGGGCCTGCCGCCCGCTCCTTCATACCGCTGCCGATTCAACGCCCAACGCTGAACATCCAATGCCCAATTTTCAACGAAGAGCCTCTGGGTTTAAACATTGGGCGTTGAGCGTTGGACGCCTGCTCGCGATTTATCGGAGGTGGGCGTTTGCTTCTTCTACGAAAACCGCACGTCTTTGCCCGGATCCATCTCAAAATCGAGCGTCAGCGAGTCGTCCGTGTTGGGCTTGATCACTTCCTCCATGAATTTCACGTAGATGGAGTCTTCGCAGAAAATGGAATATTTGTCCATCGACTCGAAATCGATGGCGATAAAGAACGGCCAATCGACTTCCGGATCGATTCGCTTGCCGCATTTGATGCTCAGGACCTCAGGGATTTTGAGGAGCTGCATCCGCGCGTTCATCATCATCTCCTCCACGCGGGCGGGGGTAACCTCGTGCTTCAACTTGTAGAGAACGATATGGTGAACCATGAGGGTAAAGCTAATAGGCGTTTCCAACGCGCGGTGCAAGTGCGAATCGATGCTTCAGTGAAGCACTCCTCGGATTTCTGGAGGAGAAATGTTGACCTTCGGTTTGGCCACTGACGGTCAGTCGCGCAGGCATGGGCAAAATTCGTGACAAAATATTTGCCGGGGCATTAGTGTAAAGATTCAATGGATGATGCCTCGCCGACTGTGCCGCTGATTTCAGTAGTGATTCCCCTTTTTAACGAAGGCTCACACCTGAGGGAGCTTTTATCGGATCTGAAGAGCGCATTGCAACAGACCGGATGCCGGTTTGAAGTGGTTCTCGTCGACGATGGTTCGGTGGACGACACCTGGGAGCGAATCAAAGACGAGGCTCGAGCCCTTCCGAGCTTGCGCGCTCTGCGCCTGACCCGGAATTTTGGCAAAGAATTGGCGCTCTGCGCAGGCTTGGAGCGCGCTCGCGGTGAAGCCATTGTCGTTATGGACGGCGACGGGCAACACCCGCCTTCGCTACTGCCAATCATGCTTGAGACGTGGAGAACTTCCGGAGCTGACGTTATCGAAGCGATCAAACGCAGACGTGGGCGCGAATCGTTGACGAGTAAATTCGGCGCGCTGACGTTTTACGTCATCCTGAACAAACTCTCGGGCTTTGAATTAAAAGGCGCTTCGGATTTTAAGCTCATAGACCGCAGGGTAGTTGATACGTGGCTGGGGATGCGCGAGCGCAACGTATTTTTTCGCGGTATGACTGCATGGATGGGTTTCAAAGCAGTCCAAATTCCATTCGATGTACCAGCCCGCCGTATTGGCAGATCGCATTGGTCGTACTTAACACGAACCAAACTTGCTTTAATCGGGATAACTACGTTTTCATCGTTCCCGCTCCACTTTGTGACTTTTGCGGGAATAATCTTTTTTATTTTCGCCGTTGGATTGGGCATCCAAACGCTCTACCTGAAACTGGCAGGCCGCGCCTTTACCGGGTTTGCCACCGTGATTCTACTGGAACTCATCATCGGCAGCCTCTTGATGATCAGCCTTGGTATTATCGGCGAGTACTTGGCACGAATTTATGAGGAAGTTAAGGGGCGCCCCCGTTACATAGTGACTGAATCGATCGACTCCGAGGTTGATTAAGTGAAGGGGCGCTATGCTTTCCTTCTACTTTGCTCTGTAAAGCAGATAACACCCGCTTTTCTGGATGGCTTGGCAATTCTGGCACTCTGAGTTTGAGCTAAGAACAATCGCGCCGGATGGAGGTCGCGCGCTGTCCGGAAGGCGAACAAACTCGGTTAGAGGCCTCCCTTCCGCTGTGGCATACCAAAACGCGTCCATATAAGCGGGACCCCACATGCCGTTCTCGAGGTAGATTGGCCGCTGTGGTTGTGCGACAGCTACGTCGTACAGCGGCTTGTACGGAACGTCAAACTCATTCATGCGCTCCAGGCCTTTTTGACGGAAGTTAAGTTGAAAATCGATCGCTTGTGCAACCGTCGCTGTTAGCAGGAGCGCAACAAAACTGAGCTTAATGACCCGCGACGGACCGTGTGTCACAGCTGCGGCACGATTTGGTTCCTCGGTTGTGTTGTATTCGGTCTGCTTTGCTTCGTCGGTGGCGAACAGCCATTCCAAGGCGGGGATTGTGAGCACCAGCAGGAACACGACGTAGCCCATCAGCCGCATCTGATGAAAAGGTTCGTCGGTGATCGCGCCTGGCAGAATAGAAGTCACTAGTCCATAAAGCACAAAACGCCACCAAGGCTCACGCCACCGTCGGAGAATAATCAGGGCCAGACCAATCATGGCAAGAATGAACGTCGCAAAAAGTATCGCTCCACCCGAGCCTTGCACGTGATGCCGCGGGTGATAGTCGCCTGTCATGAGTAAAGCGGTTAAGCTCTGGTCTTCCAAGAAGCGTCGGATAAACTCAGGTGCGACGTCAACGATTTGCTTCCAAGGCGCACCACGGGGGATGTACGAAACCTCGTAGAGGCGCTTCGTTAATACGCCGGGATGCGCCCGATCGAACAGAATGAGTGGCACCAGCGTCAGGCCGTAAACGAACCAGATCTTTACGACTCCCAAGAGACGGCGCGTCCTAGTCGCTAACAACAGTAGTCCGATTGCGTACAAAGGCGCCAAAGCACGCCCGCTGAAATATCCATAGGTGACTAACCCAAGACTGCCGCCGACCAGTGCAATGTCTCCCCAGTTCCACGTTTCTTTGGATTGAAGACGGTACGCGGCGAGGAGGAATAGCACGATAGTGAAAGCAGGCAAATGGGCATCGAATACCAATCGGCCCGCTTCGAAGAGCCAAGGCGTCAGTAGAGCACTCCCTGCAACGATCACGCCGATTTTAGAATCGCGAGAGATCTGTTTTGCCAACAGGCCAAGCAATAAACAGCCAGCGAACATCCAGAAAGCAGCCGACATCCGTGCCACAACAACACTCGGGGGAAGAAATCGAAACACGATTGCCATCAAATAGATCGCAAGCGGATTCATATAAGTGGGGTTATTGACTGCATACTGTTGGAAGAGAACGGGAAACCGTGGACCGAATTCGCCTGCGCCGGTTCGGGAGACGAGATACGCGTTGTAGGCGGTCGCTGACTCGTCGAGGTAGAAACCTGGTGGATTCTGCGAAATGCCCCAGGTGTAGAAACAGAAAAGGACGGCAACAGCGGCGGCGCACAGAAAAATTCGCAGACTCGTTTTAGCAACGTTCGGGAGGCCTCGTCTAAGAAGGATATTGCGCATCAAGCAAGGCGGGAGGCACCCGGTTATCTGTTGTGCAGATCGATCACTGACACTCGCGCAGAAGCGGTGTTCAACACAAGAAGTTTGTCGTTTGACAGAGCGAGCGCTGATGGACCCTCCAGTTTGTCTGGAGGCGCCGGCGTCAACGTGCCGACTCTGTTCCCCTGAAGATCAAATACAAGAATCGAGTTCACGTGTGCGCTTGATGCGTACAGCCTGCCTGTTTGTGAATCGATAGCTAAGTCTTCATATCCTAGCGTCTGTCCCCATCCAGGGATTGACCATTTGGTTAGGAACTTCCCATCTGAATCAAACACCTGGATCCGGCTGTTTATCGGATCGGCAACGTACACGGCATTGTTGATAGGATCGACTCCGATCGAACTAACGCCCCGGAATTGTCCATCGCCATTTCCCTCGCTGCCCCAACTGGCAAGGACCTGTCCATCAGGACTGAATTTCACGATTCGACTGCGACCCGAATCGACCACATAAATCGAATCATCAGGGCCAATGGCGATCTTTCGCGGCCCGTATAATCCAGGCGCCCACGTAGCAATGAGAGTCCCGTTAGGTCCAAGTTTCTGAACCTGATGCTTGGAGTCTATCTCAGCGATGTAAATATTGCCTGCACGGTCAACTGCGACTCCATTCGGGTCGGTGGCTGCTATGCTTGTAACAAAGCTTCCGTTTGGCGAGAATTTTTCTATTCGCCCATTGCCCGTATCGGCCACAAAGATGTTGCTCTGATTGTCGACTGCAATGCCGTGCGGGTTGTCAAACTGACCTTTTCCACTTCCATGACCACCTTGGAAAGCGGACACCGCCGGTTCTGGCAAATCCATATTGGCGGCACTTGGCGGAACAGAATCGGGCACCTTGTAAATCACCAGTTTGCGGTATCGATTTTCCTTGTCCTCGTAGAACTTTTGAAAGTACCCGACATAAAGGTACTCATTATGGTTCTTGATGGATCCTTCGGTCCGAATCCCATCATCAAATGCCACGTAGTTGATATGGGTTTGCTTCATCAGCTCAAATACGCGGCGCGGATTTTTGCTTTCGTACATCTCCCGACAGATCGATTCGCGTGCAGCGAGATCAGGTCCGGCAGGGCAAGTGCCAAACGGCCCGCCAAGGAATATCTTTCGACCGGCAAGCAAAATTGGCTCGATAACGAATCGGTCAGTAAGAAAAACATCGTTGGATTTTGTATTCTTATTTAGCCATCTCACTAAATCATCTCTCTCGTAATTCACCTCTACGTAAGAGCTATTGCGAATTGGGAGAAGATCGATGACGCCCCCGAGAACCGTCATCGCACTTAGCAGCGTTGCTGCCGCGGGACCCGCAAACCGTGGGTTCTTGAGCTTCCATAAGCGACAGAGTCCGTAAGCGGCAAAGAGATTTGCCACGCTCACCCAGATATTCAGAAAATTGTAACCAGCCGATGTTTTGATACTCAAACCGGCGTAAACAGTAAGCAGAAGCAAACTGCACAAGGCCAGGAAGAACCGCCGTTGAAACAACGAGGCGAGAATGAGCGCGACAATTATCGCTGGCCATTTTGCACCGAACATTAATCCGATGTAGCCAATGAATTTCGCGAGCGCCGGATTACTGATAATGGCGCCCCAGTGAAATAGCGGCTGTTCACCAGTGGCCAGGTCCAAGAAAACAAGCTGGGGCAGGGCCAACACCGCGGCAGTAATTCCGAGCAGCATTACTTGCAAGCGATATGGGAACAGAATCAAAAGAAGGAGCAGCACCGCAGCCCCGCCGATGAAAACGGAAGTGCTCCAAAGCGGCAACGCGCCGAACAAAAGGCCTGAAAAAATAAAGCTTCTGCTAGGTCCGAGCATGTTCTTCGCTGCCATAACGAATCCGGTAAGGGGAGTTGTTCTTTGTTGAACTTGGTCACTGCCGTCCGCTTTGACTGAATGTTTAGCACTAGCTCGGATCTGCGAGCGTTTTTGGTACTGATCAACCAAGAAGCCCAAGACCAGCAGGAAGACTCCGGTCGCACTCGCCAGATGCCGTTGGTTTAAGAAAGCGATCGGCGTCCAAGTGTCGCCTCCCTGAGGCTTCAGAAACGGAATAACCGCCAGCGAACCTGGAAAAAAGAAAAGCGCCGCCGCGACGCAGCCGACCACGCGTGAATCGAAAAGTAACTCACCGAGAGCTATTACCAAGGCCAGCATGCTCGTGAGACCGAGCACGCTAAGCACATCCACGCTCCAAGCCAGGTTTAAGCCCAGAAATTCAAGGTTTCCAGCCTGAAAATAGAAAAGAAAATCACAATGAAGCGGTTGGCCGGCATAGTATGGGCATTCGGCCGGAAAGTTGTGCCCGAGTGCAAAACTCTGCGCGATTGCCGACTGCAACGCGAAGTCGCTAGCCTCCACTCCAGAGACGCGTATCCGGCCCTGCTTGGTGACATAGAGCGTTCCCAGCAGCAGAACGCAGATCGAGATAAATAGAACGCCGATAGTGACCCAATCGTAAACTGCCCGTCCCGATGTGCGGGGCTCAAGCATTTCGACGTTAGAGGATTTTCTCGAAAGCCAGAAGATCGCCGCAGCCGCAGCTACGAAAAACAGCAGGTCCGCCCAGATCAGAGGCTCGGTCGTATGTGCAAACGCCAGCGCGGCCAAGTACGTAAACCAGGTACTTAGCAAGATCCCGACCAATATGGCGGCTGCATAGCGATGCGGCACAGACACGAAGCGGTAAAAGCGCCGGCAAAGAAGATCACCCAGAGCTATCGCTAACCCGAGGTAAGTCAAAGCTAACATAACATGCAATTCACTGCCGATCCGCGTTCGCCAAGGCTACCGCGGAGAGGTAGTCGATAGTTGATAGATGAACCGAATCGAACCAGTCTCACTGGTTTAGATCGATAACGCTTACGTGATTGCTGGCCATGTTTAGGACGTAGAGCTTGCGATTGACTAAAACCAATGCAGAGGGTCCATCAAGTTTATCCGGGGGCTTGGGCGTCAGATTACCAAGTCTATTACCATTCAAATCAAAAATGAACACTAAGTTCATATGCGCGCTCGACGCATAGAGGCGGCCTGTTTGTGAATCGATGGCTAAGTCTTCAAATCCCAGGGTCTGTCCCCATTCGGGGATTGACCATTTGGTTAGAAACTTCCCGCTTGAATCAAAAACCTGGATACGGCGGTTTAGCGGGTCAGCAACGTATACTTTGGTGTTCGTAGGATCGATGGCGACCGAACTAATGCCTTTGAACTGTCCATCGGCACTTCCCTCGCTACCCCAGGTCGTGAGTAACTGACCATCGGAATTGAACTTCACGACTCGATTGTGACCCGAATCAACGACATAAATTGAGTCATCAGGGCCAATGGCAATG
>DATDFM010000164.1:0-9117 GCA_036522635.1 Candidatus Udaeobacter sp.
ACGGCGAGCTCGTTTGGGACAAGACAAAGCCGGACGGCACGCCGCAAAAGCTTTTGGACGTGACCAAAATTCGCGCGCTAGGCTGGGCGCCGACCATCCCGCTGCGAAAAGGCATCGCGCAAACTTACGACTGGCTGCTCGCTAACTTGCCGCCTAACTAAGTTGACCGGGAAGAGTTTCGAGCGTTGACCCGCGAAAGCTTTCGGAGTTGACTGCAATAGGGACCGATGAAAAAGCTGCGCGTTGGCGTTGTTGGTGTTGGGCATATCGGAAGCAATCATGCACGGCTCTATGCGGAAACTTCGTCTACGGAGTTCACCGCGGTATACGACGTCGAGCCGTTCAGGAGCCGCACCATTGCGAGCAAATTCGGGGCAGCATCGGCCAAATCGCTTGATGATTTCAGCGGGATGATTGATGCCGCCTCCGTGGCAACGCCGACCAATACCCATTATGAGGTTGCACACGCTCTCCTGGAGAACGGCAAACATGTGCTGATCGAGAAACCGATCACCGACAACACTGCACACGCTACCGAGCTTGCGGAATTAGCCGCGCGCAATGGCCTCATCCTCCAGGTAGGCCATGTCGAACGGTTTAATCCCGTGTTGGGCGCGCTCGAAAAACATTTGACCCACCCGCGGTTCATCGAAGCGCATCGCCTCGCTCCGTACACCGAACGCAGCGCCGATATCGGTGTCGTGCTCGATTTAATGATCCATGATCTCGAAGTAATTTTGCATTTCGTCCGCTCGCCTCTTTGGAGTATCGATGCTGTTGGCGTCCCCGTGCTCAGCCAAAGCGAAGATATCGCAAATGCGAGACTCCACTTTGAAGACGGTTGCGTCGCAAATGTGACCGCCAGCCGGATTAGTCCCGAGCGGATGCGCAAGATTCGTATCTTTCAGGAAGACGCGTATCTCTCGCTCGATTATCAAAATCAAAGCGGCGAGATCTATCGCCGCGTGGGCAAACAGATTTGGCGTGACAGAGCCGAAATCGAACATGGCGAACCACTCAAGCTTCAGCTCGCGTCTTTCATTGAATGCGCAAGCACCGGCAGACAGCCGCGTGTTTCCGGTTCTCAAGCGACTGCGGCGTTGGAACTGGCGGTTAAGATCACGAAACAAATTTCATCAAGTGGATAAAACGGCGCGACTGCCGTAGCCACCGCCCTGGCGGTCTTATTCCGAAGCATCAAGGTGGACGAGCCACAGGCTCGTGGCTACAACGTAGATGAAATCCATGACCATCTATTTCGTCGCGGGCGAAGTAAGCGCTGATAATCACGGCGCCGCGTTGATGCGCTGTCTCCGCGCGTTGGATCCTGAATTAAAACTCATCGGACGCGGCGGTCCGCAAATGCAGCAGATCGCCGGCGGAGAATTTAAGAATTGGATCGGTGATGCTGCCGTCCTCGGTTTATGGGAAGTACTGAGGAAGTATGGTTATTTTCGCGAGCAGTTCCGTCAGACCCTCACAGAAATTCGGGAAAGCAAACCTGACGCCGTGGTTTTGATCGATTATCCAGGGTTCAACTTGCGGCTGGCCCGCGCATTGCGAAGGCAATGGCTAGGCCACAAAACAATTTATTACATCAGTCCCCAGGTCTGGGCGTGGAACCGCAGCCGCATCAAAAACATGGCACGCTTCATCGATCTCGTACTCTGCATTTTTCCATTCGAGGCCGATCTGTACGCCGCGTCAAAACTTCGTGCGGTGTTCGTCGGTCATCCGATGATCGAGCGGCTTGAGACACTGAAAGTCAATGCCCACCGTGATCCGAATCTGATCGGATTGTTTCCTGGAAGTCGGATGCGTGAAGTACGCAAAATTTTCCCCGTGATGATGGAAACTGCGCGCCGGCTATTGCAAATCAACCCGACTTTGCGCTTCCAAGTCGCAGCTGCATCCGAAGAACTCGCGCGCGAGATGAATGAGCAACTAGCGGATCGGCATGCGATTGAAATCGACGTGGGTAAAACCGCAATCATCATGCAGCACGCGTTCGTTGGGATCGTCGCCTCTGGAAGCGCCACGCTTGAAGCAGCCTATTATCGGATGCCATTCGTACTGGTTTACAAAGTTGCCTGGCCGACGTACGTGGCAGCGCGTCTCGCTGTGACTGTAAATTTTCTTGGTATGCCTAATTTGCTTGCAGCCAGGGAAATCGTTCCGGAATTTATCCAGCACGACGCAAAACCGGACGCGATGGTAAAAGCTGTCCGGCCGCTAATGGAAGAATCGCCCGCACGTGATCGAATGATTTCGGATTTTGACGCCGTTATCGCCAAACTCGGTGGTGCTGGTGCGAGCGAACGAGCGGCGCGAGCTATCCTTCAAGAACTGCAGACAAGCACCCCATCGACAACACGATGAAGATCTGGGACATTTCACGAACGCTTTCGAATGACTTCGCCGAATGGCCCGGTGACGAACCGTTTGTTTATCGTGTTACGAACGAGATTGCAAAAGGTGCCAGCGTAAATCTCGGTGCAATCGCGATGAGCGTGCACAATGGCACGCACGCTGATGCTCCGCTTCATTTCGAAACGAATGGGACATCGATCGAAAAAATGTCGCTCGAAATTTATCTCGGACGCGCAACCGTGGTCGATCTCTCGGAAATGTTTTCTCAGGCGACAGAGAAACATCTGATTACTCGTGAGGATCTTCGTCCGCACGCCGAAGACATCGCCGCGACGTCGCGGCTTCTGGTAAAGACCGGGCGCTGGAGCGACTCGACCATTTTTCCAAAGAGAATTCCAGTGATCGCAGCGGATGTTCCGGCGTGGCTTCAAAAGAATGGAGTGAAATTGCTGGGCGTCGATCTTCCATCGATGGACGAGCTCGATTCGAAATCGCTGCAAAATCATCATGCGCTTGCCAGGGCCGGGATTGCTATCATTGAATCGCTCGATCTGAGGGACGTCGCTCCAGGAATTTACAATCTTGCGGCGCTGCCTTTGAAAATAACGGGCGCCGATGGTGCACCCGTGCGCGCAGTGCTTTGGCGTGATTGAATCGGTTATGATTGTCATTCCGAGCGGCGCCGAGAATGGACGGCTGGGGAAGCGGCGACATGGACGGGAAAGCCGAATGCTGAGCGAGCGGCAAGTGAGCAAATCAAACCCCGTTGTATGACCTTCAGTTAACTTCGCAGGATGTCTTCAGCCTTCGCATGAAGCTACGGCTCGACAGGCGACGTTGCTCGACATGACAAGAGATTTACTCGAAGACCGCCGCACGCTCTGGGTTGTCGCAGCGCTGATCGTTCTCTTGTTCGCGATCGGGAATTTGCCCTGGCAGCTCGACGATTACGATCAGGCGAAGCAGGCGTTCACTTCATTCGAAATGGTCCAACAAGGCCATTGGATTTATCAGCAAACACCGCACGAGCGTGTCGCGACAAAGCCGCCGTTCGTCGGCTGGATATCCGCCGCGCTTTTTGCGGTGACGCGATCATGGGAAATCGCATGGCGTTTGCCGTCACTTGTCGCTGCGCTTGCGCTCGCGGTTCTGTTATTCCGGGCTGCTAACAGCGCGTACGGAAAAGTCGCAGCGCTAATTGCAGTCAGCGCCTTTGGACTAAACCTGCTCAGCCCGCGATTGGCTACCCTCGTGCGTACTGACATGGCATTGACGCTCGCGATTTTTCTGATCGGACTGGTGGTCTGGCAAAAGATCCGGGAAGGACATGAATGGAAAACGCGCGATCAAATCTACGTCTTTGTTCTGCTGACCGCGGCGATGTTGATCAAAGGCCCGATCGTTTATGCTTTTGTCCTTCCCGGCGTTGCATTGTTCCAACTCTGCCGGGGCCGGGCGCGACCGCCGGGCGCACCGAAGACAAATTCGGGTAGCGCGTGGCCCGGGTGGTGGCCCTGGTTGGCATCACTCGCGATTTTTCTTATCTGGGTGGTCGGTGGCATTCGGTTTCAGCCAGGATTCTACGAGGAAGTTGTAATGCGTGAATTCGTCGGCCGTTTCGGTGAAACCATACATCGGCCGCAGCCACTCCTTTTTTATTTACCTCATCTGCTACACAAATTCGCGCCGTGGAGCTTACTGATGATTGCGATCGCCTTCCTTAATTTCCGATCACGAAACTGGCGGTTTCGCTCTGTGTTTCGCGAAATGTCGCCGGCAACTTTCTGGCTGGTTTGTTGGAGCATCGGTGGGCTGATCGTGATGTCGCTGATCCCATCAAAGCGGGTCGACAGAATTTTCCCTGTGATTCCGCCGCTTTGTTTGCTGCTTGGTGCCCAACTGGAGCTGCTCCATCCCTGTAGCCGCGGCCCTGCGGGCCGTTCTTCCAGTAGCCTTGACTCAGACGAGACCGACCGCAGGCCGATCGCTACAATAACTGCGCTTAGTTGGTGGGTCGGTATCGCTCTGGCATCGGCAATTCTTTTCACCGGCGTCTATACAAGCTGGAAGGTGATCACCGGCTATCGCGATGATCGAGATGCGCTGGCCGTTTTTGGAAAGAATGTTCGACACCAAGCGGAAGTGAATCACTGGCGTTACGAAGTTGTGTCTGCCAAAGATGAAGGGCTGCTTCTTTATCTTCGAAAGACGCATTTCGTCGAACCTGCCGATGCCGTCACAGAATGGAATGCGGGGAATTTGGAGGCGCTCATTGCTTCAAACGAAAAAGCGGCGGTTCTTATGGGTGAGCTTAAAGGTGCTGCTCTTTCTCAATCGCAATCAAACGATCGAAAAGAAGACCAGCAGAGTGGGGGATATGTTTTGATTACCCGTTAATGTCTTGGCATTCTCTGGCTAATCCCCTTGCTGAGACCAGACATACCGTTTGCCATTCCAATAGATCAATCCGCTGGCCGCTTCGCTCTTCTCAACCAGAAGCGCCTCGCCACGGAGACGTTGGACGCCGCTTTCACTTATGCCGTGGGCGGCAGGCGTTTTGGAGTAAACCTGCCAGGAATCCATCCATTCGAAATCATCGCCACCGTTGCCGACGCCAATGCCAGCTCCGAGAATGGTGACCTTACCAGTTCTGCCGCTAACGATCGCAATACCAACCTTTCCGGTCGAGCGTTCCTTTACTAAAACTGCTACGTCCATCTTGCCGTCCGCATTAAAATCTCCCTCCAAATGGGATGGATTGATGCGAAACGAGAAGTCATACTTTTTTCCGATCGTTCCTTTTGTTAGGGCGTTTTTGACTGTGTCGGATACGTCCCCAGTTGCGCTCGGTGATGGCGACAATCCTGAATCAGATGGCATGATTTTTTTCGTCTTTAAATCGACTTGATAGGTCTCTCCACGTTCGGATGTAGCGACAAGCCTGCCATCCTGGATGTTTAATGCCCGGATGAAAATCCACTGAACGTCTTCTTCGAGGTTGGGATCGATATGGTTAGTGAACAGTGTCAACTCCCACAGCTTCTTGTTAGTCCCGACATCCCACGCCTCGATATAAGCGCGATGGCCATCGTCATTCGGCGCGACATAGCGAATACCGTCGTGAATTACGGCATCTAGCTTTGCTGGTGCGATGCGCTTGGCAGACGCCAATTGTGGTAGCAGCAACGTCAACAAAAGCATGACCGCCAGCCGAGCCATAACTCTACTGCCTAACATCAGTCCTCGTTAGCGGGCATGCGCCTTCCATGACGCATTCCATTCGCGCCGACGAGCGTAAAAATAGCCGGCAACGCACCAGTCGAAGGCTGCGCAAAAAACGCCGTAGGCCAGCGGGATCTCGGTTATTTTTCCAGCTCCAAATAAATTCACGCCGCCAAGCGTATGAATCTCATGGACGATGTCCCAAATGCCATGCAGGGAGTAGCCAACGATCAGCGCGAGCGGGAATCTCAAACCGAGAATACCGAACACGCTGAATACAATCACCACTGCCATTTCAAGTCGCCAAGCTTCTTGGTTCTCAAAATAGGCGGTGAACGCCAGATAGAATCCCGCAATTGCAATGAAAAACAGAGCAAAAAAGACCTGCTCTCCTCTTGCCGAGAATAGTTTCTGCGAAATGAAAATGGATCCGGCTGCTGCCAGAAATCCAACGGATATATACAGAACTACGATTATCACGAGCGCCATTTTGAAGAGTTGAGTAGCAGAAGAGTTTAAGCTTCCGTCACGCGAATTTGGCAAAAATCAGGAGCGCCAGGAACAACAAAATCGCCGCACTCATGAGACCTAAAGAAAATCTGCGCCACGTTTTGTGAATCACAGCGCTTACCATAGCCGACAGAGCGCTCACGATCAGGCCGCCCCTGGCCGTGACGCAACCCCACGCCAATCGGCCGAGCGTTTCCCATCCTGTTGACGCGCATGCCCATGCAATCATCGCCACACCGATGAGAAACACAAAAAGCGAGCCGATCGCAAACCTAAGAATCCAAGGCATGATGAGTTTCAATTCTTTGTCGACGCAGCTCAGATTCAGCCGGTCCTGCGATCGAGTGCAACGGGCTACATCTGCCAATCAGGTGATACCTTATCTCAATCTTCCTAACGAGACAGGGATAAGCCACGGCAAGGTGTCGTGACAAGCTTTTTACGGCTGAAGACCAACTTGAGCCGCGTGATCGGTTATTGCGTCGACACGTTGCGATCTACCGGTTCGACCAATTTCTTTCGATGGAATCCGATCTTGTTTTTGATCGAGCGCAACACTTTTCGCGCAAAATAGTAGAAGACGCCGATGGCGATTAGAAAAATGATTAAGGCGAGCACGGGACTGAGGTTCACAAGAGTCAGGCCACCGAGCACCGCAGCGTCTTCGCCGAGACTTAACCCGATGTTTGTGAGCGGTTCGGGCGAAGTGTTGCTGGCAAGTCGCGTTGCTGCTTTTGCAGTGTGCGCGAGGAGGCTAGTGCCTCCAGCCAACAGCGCGACAACAACCGTAAACGCAGGACTGGGATGGCCGAGCACCTGAATCGCGAGCAGAGCGCCGCCGATTGGGCGAATCACGGTATGGACTGCATCCCAGATTGAATCCACCCATGGAATCTTGTCTGCAAAAAATTCGAGCACATAGAGAGCGCCGGCGATACCGATGATCCACGGGTTAGCGAGAACTTCGAGCGACTGATAGCGCGGCGCCAGGGTGATCCAGTGAAAATGGATGGCGAGGCCCGTGGCGAAAACCGTCAGATAAAGATTAACGCCGGCAAGCGCGGCGAGGCCGAGTGCGACACTGAGGAGGTCCAATCTTTCCACCGGGGGAAATATCGCGGAGTGCTGATTGATGTCACGCGCGACATTAAGCTCGGGCAAACTAACAAAGTCCGAAGCGCCAATGAATGAAGGCCCGAATCCTGAGGTGCTCTTTCGTTAGCGATTTCGTTGTACGTGACCAGGATTCGAAGCTCGTTTAGCCGCTGCGGACTGTGCACACTAAGCCCAGCTTATTCCTCCTCATTAGACATTCGGTATTCGTCATTCATACTGGCGCGATGCTCGATATCCGCCTTATTCGCGAGAAACCGGATTTCGTCCGTGAGCGCCTGGCGACCCGTGGCGGCGGAGAAGAGGGAAAAATCGACGATTTATTGCGAATCGACGCCGATCGGCGCAAGAGCGAGACCGAATTGCAACGGCTACAGTCGGAGCGCAACCGTTTGAGCAAAGAGATCGGCGGGCGACGCTCGCGTAAGGAACCGAGCGAAGAACTTGAAGCTGAAGTGCGCAACGTCGGTAAGCAAATCGCGGTTTCAACAGAGCGCGCCAATACACTCGACGAAGAGCAACGAAATTTACTCCTGGAGATTTCAAATCTGCCGCACGAGAGCGTTCCAATTGGCAAAGATACCACTGCAAATCGGGTCGTCCGTAGTTGGGGCGACAAGCCGCAATTAAGTAAGGCTGCCGATCACGTTGCGCTTGGAACGAAATTGAACCTCTTTAATCTGGACTGGGCGGCAAAACTGAGCGGAAGCGGTTTTATTTGTTTTACCGGCGCAGGCGCGAAGCTCGAACGCGCGTTGATCAATTTCATGATCGATCTGCACACGACCGAGCATGGCTATTTTCACGTTAGCCCGCCGTTTATAGTCCGGCGCGAATGCATGATCGGCACGTCGCAGCTTCCGAAGTTTGAGTCCGACATGTACGGATTGGAGGAAAATCAGCTTTTCCTCGCGCCAACAGCAGAAGTGCAATTAACCAATCTGCATCGCGAAGAGATCCTGAGTGTTGACGATCTTCCGAAGAAGTTCACAGCGTATACGCCTTGTTTCCGGCGAGAAGCCGGCGCGGCCGGACGCGATACGCGTGGGATTATCCGCGTGCATCAATTCGACAAGGTCGAATTGGTGAAGGTCGTTGCGCCGGAGAAATCGTACGAAGAACTCGAATTGCTCACGGCGGATGCAGAACGGGTTCTGCAACTGCTCGGGCTGCATTACCGAGTAGTCGAGCTTTGCACAGGCGATATGGGGTTCGGTTCGGCAAAAACCTACGACATAGAAGTCTGGTCGCCCGGGCAGGACGCGTTTCTCGAGGTGTCGAGCTGCTCGAACTTTGAAGACTTTCAAGCGCGCCGAATGCAGTTGCGATTCAAAGATCGCGACGGAAAAAACCGGTTGTGCCATACATTGAATGGTTCGGGCCTGGCGTTGCCGAGATTATTTGCGGCATTGATTGAGAGTTATCAGCAAACGGATGGCTCAGTGCGAATTCCGGAAAAGTTACAGCCCTACTTCGGCGCGAGTGAAATCAGTAGCGTCCGCTGCTCAGCGGATAAGGTCTGAATCAAAACAATGCGCTGAGAACGGCGCACTTCACAGCCCTCGGATCTGTCGGCTATTGCAGTCCTGGTATTCCCAATCCGCTGAGGCCGCCGGTAATCTTGGTCATCTCGGACTGCGCCAGGGCCTTGCCTTGCTCGATCGCTTGCTTCACCGCGTTTAGCACCATTTCCTCGAGAAATTCCACGTCGTTCGGATCGACAACTTCTTTGTCGATTTTGATCGCAATGATCTCGCCGGCACCGTTTGCCGTCACTTTCACTTTCCCACCGGCCGCGCTCACCTCGACAGTCTTCTGCTCCAGCTCGGCCTGAGTCCTGGCCATTTGCTCCTGCATCTTCTGCGCCTGCTTCATCAATTTGTTTAGGTTCATACAATTAAA
>DATDFM010000165.1:0-33814 GCA_036522635.1 Candidatus Udaeobacter sp.
CGGAGATCGCCGGAGCTCTTCGAAGGAAAAATCGCGCGCCGCGTATTCGAAGGGAACGAAAGGCTGTAACAACGAAGTTGTTCGCAACCCGCAAATCATATCGATCTTTCGCGTCGGCGATTGGAGATCAGACTTCTTTTCCGAATTCTTACCGGCATTCACAACGTGGCAGAGCGAACAGGGATGAGCGCCATCGAGAGTTTTAGCGATCGCGTGGCAGATGGAATCTTGTTTCGAGTAATCGATGATCATCGACGTCCACGCGATGGATTGAAGCGTCAACCAATGCAGGCCGATTGCGCAGCAAAGCGCAAAAATTGTAACGGCGCGTCCAAGCCAGCGAAACACCTTCCGAGAATATGCATTCGACATCGGGACGTCAATTCCGGCAATGGATCCAGGACAGATTCGTAGCGGCCTGCTTTTAAATGGAACCGGCGACGGATTGCTAAGCACGCAGGACTGCTGCGGTACTGCTTGTACCAGTGGTTATTTGTTGTTAATACCCGTTGAGGCCGAAGGTGATGCTCACGTTTGGCCAGTATCCGTAGCGGTAAGGGCATTACCCGTAGTACGGACCATAGTACCAACCGGGGTAACCGTAATAGCTAATCCCGTAGTATGGATAGCTGTACCCCCAGCCGTAATAGCCGAGACGAGAATATCCATAGTACGAATACCAGTAACTGCCTCCCCAATAGCGGCCGCCATTCCAATTACCTGTGCGATCTGCAAAGCGCGCGTGGCCTTGCCCGGCACGCGCAAATTGGTGAGCGCGTTCAGCGACGGTAGTCAGAAATTCGAGCGCCTAACAAGATCGTGCGGTCGATATCATGCCGAAAGTTCGAATAGTAATTGCCTGTGTGCTGCGGGCGATGACGAGATGCCCTATGACCATGACTGCTCCAGCGGTGATTTAAATTCCTAATCGTCCCATAATAGGGCGGCTCATCGTTCGATGAATAATCGCCGTGGTTTGACACTTCCCGCTAGGGACGCTAAGAGATCACGGTAATGATTTTGCTTCGGATATCGCGACTCCGTTTGCTGGCAGGCCTTGTTGTTCTGTTCGCATTCGGCGGTGACATCGTTGCGGATTCAATCGTTGATGCGCTTGGAGAACATTGTGCCGCACAAACATGCCCATCTGATTCTCACCACGAGAAAACACCTTGTTCCCATTGCTCATGCGCTGTTCACAACGGTAGTGTCATCGCTGGTAATAATGGCGTGTACATTAGCGCGGAGGTCGAACCATCCGCTTTCGTCTTAATACGAGATGAATCGGCGCGGATTGGGCTGCCTGCGGCAATTGATCATCCACCTCAGCTCGCCTAACAACTGAGCACAGGCGCGGTGTCTCCGCGCCATTCTCTGCTCAGCTGTTCTTCGTCCGCACAACGCAAACGTGTTGTGGTTTCTCCCTTTTTTACAATGTCCATTTACACACATATCAAATCATTTGTAGCGACCGGCATTGTGCTGGTTTGCTCAGATGCGCTCGCCGAAACACCGGAGGCACTGGTCAAACAGGCGCTCCAGCGAAATCCAGAGTTAAATTTCTTCGTTGCTGAGATCGGCGCCGCCAAAGGCGCGGTGCGAACCGCCGGAACCATTCGGAATCCCGAATTCCGTAGTGAGCTTGGCTACAAGAATTCACGTGAGAATACAGGAGGAGCCAGCGGCGATGGCGCAATCGTCGCTCTCTCATTGAGCCAAACCCTCGAGTATCCCGGTCGAATCGCGTTACGCAAAGCGATCGCGAATCACGATGTCCAGGTAGCCGAACTACATCTGCAACAATTTCGCCTCACATTGGCCGCGCGAGTGCGGACTTTGGCGTATGGCATCTCGAGTGCGCAACAAAAATCAATCGCAGCGCGTGAGGTCGCCAGCCGTTTCCAAGCACTAAGCGATGTGCTTGCACAGCGGCCAGCAGCGGGCGTTGCACCGCAGTTGGAAGCTCGAATCATCGATGCAAATGCACTGACCTTTCGCCGTGAACAGCGCGAAGCAACATTAGCAATAGCAACAGCGTTAGCGGAGCTAAACCAACTTTGCGGGCGCCCCGGAGACGCGCCGCTCAAAATAGCCGCAACCAAAGTGCATTTTAGTGCGGCATCGCTTCCCAGGCTTCTCAGTGCTGCACGAACGAATGCATTCGATGTTCGCATTCGGCAGGTAGAATTTGCTCAGCAAGGCGTAAAAGTCGCCCTTTCGAAGAACGAAAGGTTTCCTGCAATTTCCGTCGGGCCGTTTTACTCGATGGAAAATGCAATCGACCGGGAGCAGCGGGCAGGACTCGGCGTCTCAGTGCCGCTGCCACTTTGGGACCGCAATCTTGGGAACATCGCCACTAGTAAAGCGCGCCAGCAGCAAGCCGAGGCTTCTCTGGCTATGACTGAACTCGAGGTCGAACGACGAGTTGCACAAAACGCAGCCATCCTGGCAGCCAAGCGCGATGAGATCGATCACTTGAAAGGAGATGAATTGCCGAAATTTCGCGAAGCGGCGGAAACGGCTGATCGCAACTACCAGTTGGGCGCTGTTCCGCTGACGATCTACGTCGAAACACAAAAGCAATATCTCGAGCTGGTCCGCACTCTTAGCGAATTACATAAGGATGCGCTACAGGCCGCGCAGGAGTTGGAAATTCTCACCGGGCTCAAGCTCTACAGCGAAGAGAAGCAGCCATGATCGACAAGATCCTGGAGTTTTCTGTTCGGCAGCGGGTTCTGGTGTTGATGGGCGCTCTCGCGCTTCTTCTCGGTGGACTTTGGTCGGCAACGAAACTGCCGATGGATGCCATTCCGGACATCACCGGAGTGCAAGTGCAAGTAAACACCACAGTGCCAGCGCTTGCTCCGGACGAAGTCGAAAAGCTTGTCACCGTGCCACTGGAAATGGCGCTCGGCGGTGTGGCCGGCGTAACGGAAATGCGTTCGTTGTCGCGATTCGGCCTGTCACAGGTCACACTTCAATTCACCGACCAGAGCGATATTTATCGCGCGCGGCAGCTCGTGACTGAGCGTTTGCAGAACGCAGCCGATTCTTTGCCGCCGGGACTCACGCCCAAGCTTATTCCCATTACTACCGGCCTGGGCGAAGTCTTTTATTACACCGTCGATTACGGCCCGAATACACCGAATGCTCCGCCGACGCGCGAGGCCCAGCTGATGGCGCTCTGGGAAATACAGGAATACATGATCAAGCCGCAACTGCGCGCTGTTCCTGGTGTCGCCGAGGTCAACGCGTACGGCGGGTACGTTAAGCAGATCGTTGTGCAGCCGAATATCTCAAAGCTTCGCGATGCGGGGCTGACGGTTAACGATCTCGCAAAAGTTGTTGCCGAGAACGTGGAAAATGCGGGCGGCGGGATTGTCAATTCAGGAAGCGAACAACTTGTAATCCGGAGCGTTGGTCGAGTTGGTTCGCCACAGGACATCCAGGAGCTACCAGTAAAGTTTGCGGCCGGTGTTATGCCGCTACGCGTAAAAGATTTCGCCCAAGTTCAAATTGGTCACGCATTTCGCACCGGCGCCGCGACGCACAGCGGCCAAGAGGCGGTGCTAGGCGTGGCGATGATGTTGATGGGCGAAAATAGCCACGCCGTTGCGGAGCGTGTTGCTGGAAAGATCGAGGAAATTCAAAAGCGCCTGCCTTCGGGGGTAGTCATCAGCCAGGAATACAACAGAAAAAATCTCGTCCATCGAACAATTCGCACCGTTACGACGAACTTGTTCGAAGGCGCGTTGCTTGTTATCGCTGTGTTGCTCTTTCTCCTTGGAAACTGGCGCGCCGCGCTCATCGTGGCAGCCGCGATTCCGCTGGCATTTCTGTTCGCGATTACCGGCATGACGCGGTTTGGAATTTCGGGGAACCTGATGAGTCTTGGCGCGATTGATTTTGGGCTCATCATCGATGGCGCGGTGGTTATTGTCGAAAATGTTGTTCGACAGCTTGGCGCCCGGCAGCATCAGCTTGGACGGCGCCTAACAACCGAAGAACGGCTGCACACAGTTATAGCCGCCAGCAAACAAGTCGGTACACCGATGTTCTTTGGTGTGCTGATCATCGCTGTTGTTTACCTCCCGATTCTCGCCTTGTCAGGCATCGAAGGAAAAATGTTTCACCCGATGGCGCTGACGGTGATGCTCGCACTGGGCGGAGCATTGGTACTAGCGCTCACCTTGATGCCGGCGTTGTGCTCATTCTTTCTCGCCGGGCGAATTGCCGAACGCGACAACATGGTCGTCCGTCTTATCAAGGCAGTCTACTCCCCCACCCTTCACTGGTCGTTACGAATACGCTGGTTGGTTGTACTCGGCGCGATCGCGCTATTCGCGATGGCAATTTTCATCTTCCGCAACCTCGGAGCTGATTTTATCCCGAAGCTCGATGAAGGCACCTTTACGATGATGGTTTTTAGGACAAGCAGCATCAACATCGAGCAAAGCATCGAAGAGCAACGCAAGACCGAGCGAGAAATCCCAAGCCGTGTTCCAGAGGTCACACATGTTTTTTCGCGAATCGGCAGCGCAGAAATTGCCACCGACCCGATGCCGCCGAGCGATTGCGATTTTTACATTTACTACAAGCCGCAATCTGAATGGCGAAAAATAGACAACAAGCGGATAAGCAAGGAGGAACTGGCGAAAATCATCACGAGGGAATTAGAAACGCTAAACCCAGGTGCTCGCGTGATGGTCGCGCAGCCGGTAGAGATGCGATTCAACGAAATGCTGGAAGGCATTCGCGCGGATATCGCCGTGAAAATTTTCGGGAACGACTACGACGTGCTGGAGCGGCTCGGCTCTGAAGTGAAGGAGGTGCTGGAGACAATTCGGGGTACGCGCGAGGGCGAAGGCGAGGTGGAATACGAAACCACGGGGCGTGCTCCCATGCTGGAGATTCGAGTTAAGCGGGACATGTTGCCAAAATATAATCTTCACGCCGGGGACATTAACCAAACCATTGGTGCCGCGTTAGGCGGCCAGACCGTTGGAACAATGATCGAACAGAATCGCCGTTTTGACATTGTAGTCCGACTTGCTGAAGCCGACCGCGAGAGTATGGAGACGATTCGCGCATTGCCGGTCCGCGTTGGGGACTTCGGTCTTCTGCCGCTCGGTGATCTCGCCGAGATCCGACGGGTGAAAACGGTGTCCCCAATTTTGCACGATTCAGCTCAACGACGCGCGGCGCTTATGGTGAATCTGCGAGGACGTGACGTGGAGAGCTGGGTGCGAGAAGCTGACGCCAAAGTACGCGAGCAGGTCAAACTGCCGGAAGGATACACCATCGAATTTGGCGGCCAGTTCGAGAATCTTCGAGAAGCCAAGACGCGACTGGCGATTGTTGTGCCTGCCGCGCTCGTATTCATCTTCGTCCTGATCTTCATGGCCTTCGCCAGTGTGCGCCAGGCCTTGCTTGTGTATTCCGGTGTGCCGTTGGCCGTAACAGGCGGGATTTTTGCCCTGTGGCTGCGCGATATGCCATTTACCATTTCCGCGGCTGTCGGTTTCATCGCTTTGAGTGGCGTAGCCGTTCTGAACGGAGTCGTGATGATCAGCTACTTCAATCAACTGCGCGAAGAAGGTCGTGATGTTCGTACTGCCGTAATCGAAGGATCGCTTACGCGGTTACGTCCGGTACTCATGACCGCAGCGGTCGCAGCTTTCGGTTTTATTCCGATGGCACTCTCAACAAGTGCCGGCGCGGAGGTCCAGCGACCGCTTGCGACAGTCGTTATCGGCGGCATTGTTAGCTCCACGTTTCTGACGCTGGTTCTGTTACCCGTGTTGTACGATTCAGTAGAGAGAAAAAACAGGCAGGCCATGCAGAAATCGTGATGTCGCTGCAATGAACGCCCTCGTTTTCACAACAATTGCCATGGGTGGTTTTGCCGTCGCGTTCCCACACGCTGCCATCCCGACACATTGGCTGCCATTTGTGGTCGCGGCGCGGGCGCAACATTGGAAAAAGTCGAAGACGCTCGCCGTTACGGGAGTCGCGGGAAGCGGTCACGTGCTTTTCACAATTGCGTTGGGAGTCCTGGTCGTTTGGGGCGGCATGGCAATCAACAGTCGGATCGGTAAACTTTTTCCACTGATTGCGGGTGGCGCTCTCGTAGCGCTCGGATTTTTTTATCTCTTGCGTCAGTTCCGAGGGACCGGCCACAGTCATTTGCTCGGAGGTCATTCACATTACCAACCTGAACATGAGCATGATTCACATGATCATCACACGCACCGGCACGCTCATGCTCATGAACACGTGAGCCAGGATGATGACATCGCAAACATTGAGCAACGGTGGTCGCACCGTAGATCCGACTGGGTTGTTATCGCCGGTTTATTTGCACTCCTGACCTTCTCACCCTGCGAAGCATTTCTCCCAGTGTTTCTGATGGGCGCACAATATGGCTGGATTGGGTTCGCGCTGCTCAGTGCGACGCTAGCTATCGCTACCGTCGCCGGGATGGTGGTTTTTACCTGGCTCACCCTCGCCGGAGTGGAGAAACTAAACTTTCGCGCTTTAGAAAAATTTGAATCCGGAATCCTGGGCGGAGTTCTCTGCCTGCTCGGCCTGTTGATCGCCTTATTCGAGCACTGACATGATGAATCACAATCACTGCCATGCTCCGGCGAACTACGATAAAGCCTTCGCTATAGGGATCGCATTAAATGTCGTCTACGTTGTTGTTGAGGCTGTATTTGGTCTACTCGCAGGCTCTTTGGCATTAGTGGCCGACGCCGGCCACAACCTCACTGATGTGCTTAGCCTCCTGCTGGCCTGGGGCGCAAGCCGCCTCAGTCGAATGCAACCGACCGAACGCTACACTTACGGCCTGCGCAGTTCGTCCATTCTTGCCTCGCTCGTTAACGCAATCATTCTGCTCATCGCGATTGGCGCAATCGCGTGGGAAGCGATCCGGCGCTTCAATCAGCCTCAGGAAATCCCAGGAGGCACCATCATGGCTGTTGCGGCGCTGGGCGTTGTGATCAACGCCGCTACCGCCCTGCTTTTCGTTAAAGGACGGGAAAGCGATATCAATATCAAAGGCGCTTTCCTACACATGGCTGCTGACGCCGGGGTGTCGTTAGGAGTGGTTGCTGCAGGATTCGCGATCAGTCGAACCGGCTTGTATTGGATCGATCCGCTAACCAGCCTCATCATTGTCGCCATTATCGCCGTTGGCACGTGGAGCTTGCTCCGTGATTCGGCGCGCCTCGCGATGCAGGCGGTCCCGCCGGGCATTGACGCTAACAAAGTGAAGGAATATCTGGCAGCGCTACCAGAAGTCGTGAGTGTTCACGATTTACACATCTGGCCCATGAGCACGACGGAGACAGCTTTGACCGCGCATCTCGAAATGCCAAACGGCAATGCCGGCGACGAGTTTCTGCACGATGTTTGCAAACACCTGCACGACCGATTCAAAATCGAACATTGCACGATTCAAATCGAGCAAAATGCCAATGCATGTTCGCTAGCACCAGAGGAGAAGGTCTGATTGCTGATCGGTTTTGGATTACGAAAGTGTATCCGGCAAACTATCGCGGTGTGAAATTTGCCTAGGTACGGCGGAGTTGCTGGACCAGAGTCTGAAAACGCGGATGATTCCGTAGTGATTTCCAGTCCGGATCTTGTGGGATCCAATCTCCTCCGGCCAACCCTGCGCCGATCGCGCGTTCCAAGGCATCGAGCGCTCGGTCTTCTTCGCCAACGACAGCCAATGCGCAACCGGCGTTGTACAGGATGGCGTCGTCATCGGGCGCTAACAACATCGCGCGTTCGGCCCATTTCTTCGCAGACGTGGTGTCTCCCAATCTGGCGCATGCCCCGGCGCCAAGAACGTAGGCGCGGGCATCATTGGGCTGAAGCGCCAAATGCCTGCGTCCGGCCAATAATGCCCGTTGGTAAGCTTCGCGAGATTCGTTCCGTCCCCGAAGTTGCATTAATACCAGGGCTTCCAGGTAAACGGTCTGGTAATCATCGGAGCGCACCGATTGCGCTTGTCGAAACAGGCGAAGCGATTTTTCGAGATCGCCGCTTTTAAAACAGGATCGTCCGTAATAGTAATGCGCATCAAAGAGAGTGGGATCGAGTTCAATCGCTCGTTCAAATTTCTCCGCGGCATCGGCATAATTTTGTTCCATTGATAATCCCTGGGCGACAGCCACGTGTGCTTCGGCTGAGTTTGGGTCGAGCTTTAATGCGCGAGTGCTAGCTTCGCGAGCTTTCTCCAAATGCGCTTCGTCATCACAACCGTGAAGGTGCACATGCGCGGTTGCCAGTCCTGCCCACGCCGCAGCAAAATTGGCATCAAGCCTAACTGCCCGCTCGAACATCTCTCGAGCAAGGTTGATGTTTTCACGGGTCCACTTCTGAAAAAGTTTCCGGCCACGCAAATAAAACTCATATGCCTCAACATTCGCAGTGGATGTCTTCACCAAATGACGCTCTTCGGCGTGACCGGTGGAAAGCCCGAGCGCCTTAACGACACTACTCGCGATCTCATCTTGGATGACGAAGATGTCCGCGAGCTCGCGATCGAAGCGCTCCGACCAAAGTTGGTAGCCGTTACGGGCGTCGATGAGTTGAACACTGATGCGGAGACGCTGTCCCGCTTTCCGAACGCTGCCCTCGAGCAACGCTTCGACGCCCAATCGTGTGCCAACATCGCGCGCATCGAGATTCAATCCTCGAAGAGCAAAGCATGATGATCTCGCCGGGACGCGCAGATCGTCGAGTTTGGTCAACGCGTTGAGGATCTCCTCGGCGACACCGTCACCGAAATATTCTTGATCGCGCTCCGGGCTCAGATCCACAAGAGGCAATACAGCAAGAGAACGAATGGCCGCTCTTTGTATTTGTAATCGAGCGTTGTCCGGACCACTGAGGTTCGAAACTCTCGAGTCACCGCTCTCCAGGATTACGACGTAAAGACCTATGGGGCCTGTGCCTTTTAAAGATCGATCTCCGAGATGTTCAAAACGGAACTCAGGTCGACCGCGCAGCTGACGCCAGACGTCCTGGCTAATTACCACTTGTCCTGGCTCAGCGGCTTCCTCTATCCGCGCTGCGGTGTTGACGCCGTCGCCGTAGAGATCGCCGTCCGGGGCTACGGCGACATCAGCCAAATGAACGCCGATTCTTAAACCCTCGGCTGAACCCATTGCGTTCGATCGCTGAATGTAACCGTTGTTTAACGCTACTGCGGCACGAACAGCCACGTCGGCACTTGGAAATTGTGCCAGCACAGCATCACCGACGAATTTTACGACCCGTCCCCTGAATTGAGGGACTGTGTCCGAAGCTAGACGTTGAAGAATTTCGACAAGACGTAGCGCACCGCTTTCATCTCTGGCTGCGTGCCTACTGTAACCCGCGATATCGGCAAACCACAGCGCAACGAGGGTTCTTTCCATAGTTCGCCAACGCCACTATGCATGTGGCGAACAGATTGAGCAATTCAACCGTTGTTGGCGCGATGCCACGGCAATCTTCCTTCGATTTCCAGTTGCAGCGACAAACTAAGGAATGTGCGGATGAGCACAATTAATCCAAGGACAAGAACGTTTTGAATTGTGGGTGCAACCACAACGGTCCGGATAATGTCGCCGGCAATCAAAAACTCCAGCCCCAACAAAATCGCGCGACCGATGTCCTGCCGATAAGACGAATAATAGTTGCCTGTGTTGTGCGCGCGATGCACGAGAAGACGCGCTGTCGCGGCGATCGCCCCGGCAGCGACGATGAATACGCCGATGCCATCAACAGCCGTCCCGATGACTTCCATGAGTTGTCGAAAATTTTCCATGCCCCAACTTTATTGACCGAAGGCACGACGAATATCAATGCTGTTCCTAAATTTTGCGCTCGTTAGGCGGATACTGTAGCCACCGGCCTGCGGCCGGTTCATCGCGACGTCAGCGATAGGAATAGAAGACGGCCCGCAGGGCCGTGGCTACAACACAAGCGCGCATAATGCCGTACTAGCCTTCGAGGACGACGCAAGCAATCGCGTAATTTTCAGTGTGGCTGAGCGTGATAAGCGCCGAAACGACCCCTCGTTCTGCCGCGAAAGCTTCAGTTGGCCCCGAAAAAACCAGAAATGGTTCGCCGCTCTGCTTTTTGCGGATATCAATATTGCGCCAACCCATTGCTTTACCAATTCCGGTGCCGAATGCTTTCGAAACAGCCTCTTTGCCGGCGAAGCGCGCAGCCAGATGTCGCTCCGGGAATTTCATCGACATCGAATATTCGATTTCACCTTCCGTAAAGACGCGGTGCAGAAATCGATCTCCGAATCGCTCGATAGAACGCTGAATGCGCGAGCATTCGATCACATCAATGCCAATACCGATCACGCTCATGCGATTGGAACTGTAGGGCGTTTGACTCGCTCGCTCCCGCTCGCTCGGTCTAGCGACCTGCCCGTCCATGTTGCTCGGCTCCCGCCGGCTCCATTCTGTGAAACGCCGGCGCTCGGCGTCTGACACAGACGCCCTACAAATCGGATTGCCCTCATTCCGAATAGTTCGCCATTGCGGCGAGCATTTCCTTAACCGCCGTTTCCAAGCCGACCCACATCGCACGCGATACGATTGCGTGGCCGATGTTGAGTTCAGTCAAACATGGGATCTGGTGGATCAGCGCGATATTTTTGTAATTGATTCCGTGGCCTGCGTTGACCTGCATATGAGATTCTGATGCTGCGCGGGCGGCCGCTCGCAGCTGTTCCAGTTCTTCCTTTTGGATCTTTTCCGTAAATGCATTCGCAAGTCTGCCGGTGTGCAGCTCGACCATTTCCACACCCAACTCTGCTGCAACATCCACTTCTTCCAATGTCGGATTGATAAACAGGCTGACACGAATCCCGGCAACCTGGAGCCGTCTAATGGTCGGCTCGAGCTCTTTGCGTTGTCCAAAAACGTCCAAGCCTCCTTCGGTTGTAATTTCTTCACGTTTCTCCGGCACGAGGCAGACTTCATCCGGCAGAATCCGGAGAGCTATGTCGATGATTTCCTCGGTGTTGCCCATTTCCAAATTCAATTTCGTCATAATGTTCTGACGAAGACGTTCGACATCGTGGTCTTGAATGTGTCTACGGTCACTCCGCAGATGGGCCACGATTCCGCCGGCACCCGCGCGCTCGCAAATCCGTGCCGCGACAAGCAAATCGGGCTCCGCATTCTTCGATTCCGGCATTGTCGCATAACGCGCCTGCCGCAATGTTGCCACGTGATCGACATTCACTCCAAGTCGCAGACTGCTCATCGCGCCAAATAGGACTCACTCGACGAATCTGAGCAAGTTCGAACGAGCAAAATTTAGATTTTTCCTGTCATTCTGCGCCAAGCGAATCTGTAGCGACGGTCTGTGACCGCCGAAAGTTGCTAGCGCGGGCCTGCAGCCACGGCGCTCATACGCGGCGATGAAGACCGACGGAATATTATGGCGTCGGGCTCGCTGCTGGCGTGTTTGACTCGCGACCCGTCGTCTGTTCTTCCGTGGTTTGGGTCTTCGCTTTGCTCGAGGATTTACTCGACCTGTGATGTGTTTTTCGAGTCGGCTCGGCTGCTTTCTCGCCTGTGCCCTCCACCGTTTCCTTCGTTTTTGTCGTTACGGTCTCGGCAGCCTCTTTTGTCTTCTTGCCAACGCTTTTAGCAGCTTCCTTCGTTTTCTCACCTGCTGTTTCAAGTCCATCTTTGATTGTTTCCCCTGCTTTCTTCGCGCCATGCTTTACGTCTTGAACCGCACCCTCCTGGCCGAGCGCACTCAACGCGGCCGCCGCAACCAAAGCAGTAATCAAACTCGCAATCTTCATATTCCCTTCCTCCCTTGATTACATTCTATTATTTCATCGAATCCGGTCCCGTATCCGCGCGCACGAGCCACGCGCATTGCGTGAGGTTTGCCTTTAATGTCCGCTACCTGTTAAGAGTCGCCTGCTCGTGAGAATCGCAACAGGTGCGGCGGTAGATGCGCGAGAGTGTGGACAGCGAGGCACCAAAAAAATAAAGCGTCGCGATCGATCCGTAGGCAAATGTGAGGCGTGCCGGTCCGATTGCCTCATAACGGCGTGGGCTTGCCCGAAGTCGCTTATTGCTATGCACGATGCGACCGCAGCGGCGAAGGCGTCGAAAAAATTCCACATCCTCCATGAGCGGCACATCTGGAAACCCTCCAGCCTCAACAAACGCTGTTCGCCGGCAGAAAATTCCGTGATCGCCGCATCGCATGCGCAGTAAAAGACCGGCGTAATGAGCAAAGCTATCCGTCAATCGATAGACAGCCGGCGCGGACGGCAGCCGGATGCGGAAAAAACCACCACATACCTGTGGATCACGCATTATGCGCGCAATCTCGTTCAGAGATTCCGGCGGCACTTCGGCGTCGGCGTGCAAGAACCAAAAAATATCGCCGGCGGCGGCTTTCGCTCCAAGGTTCATTTGTTTCGCCCGGCTGCGTGCGCCGCTCTGGATAACCTGATCACAGAAGCCTTGCGCCAGCCGATCGGTGCCGTCAGTGCTTGCGCCATCGACGACGATAATTTCCGCCCCACTGGTTCGTTCGCACAGATTCGAGAGAAATCGCCCTATCAACGGCGCCTCGTTAAATACGGGAATAATAACCGAGACCTGCATGGAATATCTGTATGAATTCTCTTCGCGCCTTAGGCGCCAACCAATTTTTCTCGGAATAAAAAAGTTGCTCGATACGTCTCTTCGACGAATAGAATTCAACAAATCTGAACCGATAAAAATCCTATGATCACCAAAATCATCATCGCCGCGGCCGTCGCATTGTTCTTTACGCCGGCATCCTCGCTCTTTTCACAGGAACACCCGGAGCATCCCGAGCATCCGAAAGCAGGTGGCGGCAAAAAGCAAGTCAGCACCGCTGACATCTCTGCCGGAATAAAGAAAAATATCACCGCCGACACGAACAAGAGCGACGGAAAATTCCATGTGAAATACGAAGCCCAGGATCTCGCTCTGAATTTAATAAAGGTCCACGATGATCGATTACAGGACCTCGGTGACGGAAAATATTTTGCCTGCGTGGATATGAAAGGAACCGATGGGAAAACTTACGACATTGATTTTTTCCTGACCGGGCAGCCGGGCAACATGAAAGTGACTGACACGGCGGTGCACAAAATCGATGGCAAACCGCTTTACAATTGGAAAGAAGAAAACGGCAAGTGGAACAAGGTGCCCGTCAGCTGATCCAATGATAGTCCGTTGACAATGCGATCCGTCTTTGTCGCAGTTTTCTTGTTATTCGGCGCGCTCAGCATTCATGCCGTCGGTGAGCCGGGCATCATCAAAGGTGCCGACGAGTTTGAATTCGTTTATCGCGTCAAGCTTCCGGAAATCACCAGCACCGCTCGCATCTGGCTGCCGCTCGCGAAAACGGATGCCTTTCAAACTGTAAGTGTGGAAGAACTGAACATCCCCATGAAATGGGATAAGGTTCAGGATCGTGATTACGGCAATGACATTTGCGTAGTCAACGCACAGCCGCAGGACAGCGGGAAAACAATCGAGCTGCGATACAAGGTTATCCGCAAAGAAAAAGGCGCATATCCGGCAGGCAATGCAGAAGCCGCACAGTATCTTCGGCCGGAAAAATTGGTGCCCGTAAACGAGACGTTCAAGACCCTTGCACAGAAAGCTGTAACGGGAAAAACCCGTGATCTTGAACGGGCAAAAGCCTTATACGATCACGTCATCAGCCGCATGCGCTACGATAAATCAGGTAATGGTTGGGGGCGCGGAGACGCGGTCTACGCGTGTGATGCTCGCACCGGAAACTGCTCTGATTTTCACGCATACTTCATTGCTCTGGCGCGAAGCATCAACATACCTGCGCGTTTCGCCATCGGCGCGACCATTCCAGCCGACAAGAATAAAGGCAAGATCGAGGGTTACCATTGCTGGGCCGAATTTCTCGCCGACGGTCAGTGGGTTCCGGTGGACATCAGCGAAGCGTGGAAAAACCCGAAGTTGGCCGACTATTATTTCGGTCACAATCCGGCGAACCGATTTGAAATGACGAAGGGTCGCGACCTGGTAGTCGATCCGGAACCTGAAAGCGGACCGATTAATTTCCTCGTGTATCCACTTTTGGAGATGAACGGTGAGGTTATTAAGCCCGAGACCACTTTCGAGTTCCGGCGCATTGGGGCGTAGACAAAGATTTTTAGCTGCGACTCCTGAGTTCTCGGAAATAGTCTTCCGTGTGAGCGCAGATTCCTTACCCATTCTGATTGGCACGTGGCGTCTCGTCTCTTACGAAGCGCAAACATCGTCCGGTGAAACCCGGTATCCATTGGGCCCGCACGTCATTGGTCAACTTTTCTATGACCTCCACGGGAACATGTCAGCACACGTCTTGCGATTCGATCGCCCAAAATTTGCCTCAAATGACTCCGGTGCCGGCACGGACGAGGAAGTCCGCGCAGCATTCGAAGGGTACACATCGTACTTTGGCACGTACGCCGTTGATCCATCGGCTCGCACCGTGACTCACCATGTTCATGGCGCCTCGTATCCGAATTGGATGGGTCATGACCAGATTCGATATTACCGCATCGACGCTTCTCATCTTGTGCTTTCGACACCGCCGATTTTGTTTGGCGGAGAGTCGCTTAAGTACATTCTGACCTGGGAACGAATTTAAAGCGTTGCTGTTCGCAATCGGGCGACTGGATTGTTTCAAGCAACGATCCGCGGAAAGAGCTGACATTCGCGCGTTGCCCTCGCACATCATCCCAATATAAAGTCACGCCGAAACGCGCCTGAACCGTGCAAAATTTTCCATTCATGGACTACGTCGGCAATCCGCTGCTGACTTGCCTGTTTCTCATCCTGCTATGGCTTCAATGGCGATTTCCGTTGCGACGCCAACATTTCAAGACGCTCCATCGCCTCGTACGGAATTTCGTGCTCTCGATTCCAGGTTTCGCCATCGTGCGTCTTGCAATGTTGCCGATCCCGATCGCGATCGCCTTCTGTACACAGAAGCAACATGTTGGGTTATTAAATTGGATTCACCTCCCCACATGGGGCGTCGTGATCGCGACGTTCCTCCTAATGGACTATGCCTATTGGTGGTGGCACTGGGCCATGCACATGGTTCCGTTTTTCTGGCGATTTCATAATGTGCATCACACCGACCTGGATCTCGATGTAAGCACGGCCGCACGATTCCATTTTGGCGAAATGATTCTTTCGACTGGCTTTCTCTCGTTAGCCGTGCTCGTCTTCGGTATCGGTCCGCTCATGCTGGTCGTGTTCTTCGCCAGCTTTGAGGCGGCGACCCTTTTTCATCATTCCAATTGGCGTCTTCCAATTCACATTGAACGGATTTTGAACCTGATTCTTGTCACACCGCGCATGCACGGGATTCATCATTCCATTGTGAAGCGCGAAACGAATTCAAATTGGGGCACGATGTTCTGCTGGTGGGACAAACTTCATCGCACATTGCGGCGAGACGTGCCGCAGGATGCAATCACGATCGGTGTCGCTGCATATCGCGATGAAAACGAGTTGACGCTGGGCAGACTTTTTGCGATGCCATTTCGCCCGCAGCGCGAGTGGCGTTTGCCAACCGGAGAGGTTCCCGAGCGCGAGCCAAGGCTGACAAAAAAGCTCGCGGAATGACGAACAATCAGAAGCGAGAATATTCGTTGCAACCAATCTGTTTCGCCGCGACGAATCTCGTTAGGAGGAACATCATGTTGAAACAATCATTTGCAGCTTTGCTGGGAGCGGCGGTCAGTTGCGCGACTCTAAGCGCGCAGGGTCAGCCGCACATTCATCAACCGACCTTAACCCCGCAAGACAGCGGAACGACCAACGGGCTCATCGCAGTGTCGCCGGTGAATCCACGAGTGGTGTGGGCATCCGGCCGAAACGGCACGTTCACGGTCACCACCGATGGCGGCGAGACTTGGAACGCCGGCGTGGTGCCAGGCGCCGAAGCTTTGCAGTTTCGCGATGTAGAAGCTTTCAGTGCGCGGGTTGCCTACCTGATGTCGATCGGAGATAACCCGACTGATTTCCGTGTTTACAAGACACTGGACGGCGGTGCCACGTGGACGATCCAATTCGAGAATCAGAATCCGAACGGTTTCTATGACGGGTTCGCGTTCTGGACTCCACGCCGCGGAATTCTGCACGGTGACTCGATCAATGGCGTATTCCCCGATTTTCGCACAACTGACGGGATGATGTGGCACGACATCAGCAGCAATATGCCGCCAGCATTGCCCGGTGAATTCTCCTTTGCGTCAAGCGGAACTAATGTCACCACGCAAGGTGGACGGAAGGCGTGGATCGCCACTGGCGGGGCTGACGTAGCGCGAATTCTCGCCACGACCGACCAGGGAGACAGTTGGAACGCCTACGACACTCCTTTGTTTAGCGGACCCAGCGCGGGCGCATTCACGGTGGATTTTCGGGATCCGCACCGGGGAATCGTGGGCGGCGGCGATCTAGACCCTGCTGATCCAAATAACGCGCGCACTGCAGTATCGAGTGATGGCGGTGTGACATGGACGCTGACGAGTCCGCCACCAGTAACTGGCGCGATTTTCGGTCTGAGTTATGTCGGACGCACTGGTCGCGGGGGCGGAAACAACCTCGGTCGCGCAGTGGTGATCACCGCTAACGATCCGCCCTCATTTTCGACCGGATCCGCTGCGTGGACTCCGGATGAAGGCGCGACCTGGTTCACCTTGCCGGATGTATCGGGGTTTTGGGCGGTAGCTTTCGCCACTCCAAAGGCCGGATGGCTGGTGGGAACGGACGGTCGAATCATAAAGATTAGTTTCTAGTAGAAGGTGAACGAAATACATAGCTTTTCACGCCACTCCAGTAGATCTATTTCGGCTATGATTTCGGCAGTCCATACGTAATTCGGGCTAAGGTTTTGGCCGGGACGGCATCCAAAAACGCGTGCCAAGCAGCGTGCCGCATGACGCGTGAAGAGCTGCTTGAAAGGCTGGTGATTTTGAGCGGACTCCATCTAGCTTAGACCAGCGACAAATGTCCAAAATTCATATGATCAAAAGCAAAACTAGGGAAGCTATCCTCTGCCAGCTATAACCGGGTGCAGCAAAGAACATCATGACTATGCCACTCTTAAAACTCATCATTGTATCGGCTGTGATTGCATTCATTCACAGTCATGTTCACGCAGCCGAACCAAGCAACGATGCACTCTCTACTGTACAAGAGAATGTTGCGACGCATAAAGCGGTTCTCGTGGATGTCCGCGAACCAAAAGAATGGAAGGAAGGCCATATTGAAGGAGCCATTTCACTGCCGCTCAGTTCCTTAAAAAAAGGCGTTGATGCGAGCACATTGGAAAAAGAACTCCCCAAGGATAAGATCGTGTATACGCATTGCGTAATGGGAGTACGCGCTCTCAAAGCCGCAAACATTTTGGAGAACCTGGGCTACACCGTCCGGCCCCTGAAAGCCGGGTATGAACAGCTGGTACAGACTGGTTTTAAAAAAGCCGCTAACTGATCAGCGCTACACGATTGGCGTAATTACATGCGCGCCAAAGGGTTCAAAATTGCAGGGCAATAACAGAGGCTGACTAACAAATCGTCCGAGTGTGATATCTTGCTGCTGAGTTTCGAATGAACCGTTTCGCGCAAAAGCTGAGCGACCAATCGATCTCGCTCCGTCGTGCGCGGGCTGAAATTCTTCAAGTCAACCTTGGCAAGCTTTGCAATCTCAGCTGCGTGCATTGCCATGTGAACGCCGGACCGAAGCGCAAAGAGATCATGACGCGCGAAACAGTTGATCGGATCATCGATTGGCTGGCGAATACAGAGATTCGAATTCTTGACCTTACCGGTGGCGCGCCAGAAATGATTCCCGATTTTCGCTATGTGATCGAGCGGGTGAAAGAGTTGCAACCGTCACGTCACGTGATCGATCGTTGCAATCTAACGATTTTACTCGAGAACGGATACGAGGATCTCGCCGAATTTCTAGCGGATAAAGAGGTGGAAGTCATCGCATCGATGCCGTGTTACTCAGCGGATAATGTAAATGCTCAACGCGGTGACGGCGTATTCGAAGGCAGCATCGCGGCGTTACAACTTTTGAACTCGTTAGGCTACGGAGTCGATTCAGCGCTGCCGCTGCACTTGGTTTACAATCCGGTGGGGCCATTTTTGCCGGCACAACAAAATGAGCTTGAAGCGGATTACAAACGGGAGCTCCGAAAGAATTTCGGAATCGTGTTCAACAGGCTTTACACACTAACGAACCTTCCAATCGGGCGCTTCGCCGCATACCTGCGGCATAGCAATCGGCTCGTTGATTACATGCAACTTCTCATCGAGGCATTTAATCCGGCGACAATCGAAGGTCTCATGTGCCGCAACACCATTAGCGTCGGATGGCGCGGTGAAGTTTACGACTGCGATTTCAATCAGCAGCTCGGGATGCAATGGAACAATGGACGTCCGAGCTTTTTGTGGGACGTGGATATCGCTTCGCTCGAAAATCGCGAAATCATGACTGGCGATCATTGTTTTGGTTGCACCGCCGGAGCTGGCTCGAGTTGCGGCGGCGCGATTGTCCGAACATAGGCCTCTAGGCGCCCCAGCGGCGATATTCGCCGCTGCCTATTCATCGGGTTTGAAACTCGCGAGGCATACAGACTGTAAGTCTATGTTCCTTTGCAGCCGCGCGATTGTCGGCGTTTTCCAAAAGCGAGCGAATGAATTGTCGCGTCAAAGGCGACCAAATAAAATCGTATTTGTCCGCCACCCGTTGCCAGCCGTCGTGCTCAAAGCGAGCGAAGTTATCGTCCATTTCAAACTTCAATTGTAGGGCAGGCGCTCTCGCCGGCCAATGTTGCCGGCAACCGAAGCGGTTGCCCTACAATCTTACTCGAGCGGAAATTCGATTCGTTCTTCTTCTTCGCGAGCTACGAGTTTGTTTCGCTCAATGATACGAGCGCAGGTGTTCCACCGCAGAACTGCGTCGTCGTGACCGGGCGGACTGAGCGGTTCAGCTTTTTCAAACCAGTCCATCGCTTCGCGCAAAAGATCGTAAGCCTGAAACCGGCAGCCAGGCGTGTGCTGTCGCAGTTTCGTCTTTGCCCGGCGTTCGGCGATGATTCCGGAGTAGTACGCGCGTTCATAATTCGATTTCAGGCGGCTCAGCAATTCTTTCGTTTGCGTCTCACTGACGCCGTACGTTTTTTCGAAGCGATCCGTGAATGCAAGCAAGAGCGTGATAATTGCATGTTGGTTGTCGGGATCGACCGCGAGAATGTCGAGGCAGATGCTCTCCGCTTCACCGGGTTCGTTGAGCAAACGATAACGCTCGGCTTTCTCCAGCGCAGCGGGAATCGCGTCTTTGTGGAGCTGTTTCAGTTCGGGCATGGCGATAGCGTTAAAGCCTTAAAGGGTTGAAACATTAGAGCGGATGTAAGCGCGGTTTAAAAATCGCTTCAACCCTTCATCGCTTCAACTCTTCAACGCTTTGACGATCTGATTTTTTCTTCAAGCCTCGCCACAACCATCCTAATGGATCAAAAAACTTATCCACGACGCGTTCCTTTAACGGAATGATCCCGTTGTCCGTGATTTGAATGCTCTCAGGGCAAACCTTGGTGCAACACTTGGTGATATTGCAGTAACCGATTCCGTAATCATTCCGCAGTTCCTCGATGCGATCCTGCGTATCGAGCGGATGCATCTCCAGGGCAGCGACATGAATTAGGAAGCGCGGCCCGATAAATTTGTTGTGCATCTGGTGATCGCGCAGCACATGGCAGACATCCTGGCACAGGAAACATTCGATGCATTTCCGAAATTCCTGAACGCGATCGATGTCCTGCTGCTGCATGCGCCATGTGCCATCCGGCGCATCGGCCGGTCGCGGCTTGAACGGCTTGATCTTTTTCTTCACCTGAAAATTCCATGACACATCTGTCACCAAATCCTTGATGACTGGAAAGGCTTTAACCGGTTCGATCGTCACCGGTCTGTCCAGCGGCAGGTCGTTCATCCGCGTCATGCACATCAGCTTCGGCATGCCGTTCACTTCAGCCGAGCATGATCCGCATTTCCCCGCCTTGCAGTTCCATCGGCAGGCGAGATCAGGCGCCTGCTCCCGCTGGATGTCGTGTACCGCATCGAGCACGACCATGCCTTCAGTGATGTCGGTGGCGTATTCACGAAATTTGCCGCCTTTGGCATCGCCACGCCAGATTTTGAACGAGACTTTCATCGTCAATCGGTGAAGCGGTGAAGCGATGAAGGGTTAAAGCGGTCCGGAAGAAAATCCTCGAGGTCGTCACCAGCGAGAGGATCATCGGCGCGACCTTCCCGAACGCGCGAGGATCCGGATGAACGCTTTCGCAAAAAGCGAACGTATCCGTTTATCGGTTTACGGACACGCCATCCCTCCTGTCTGCGCGATTCGATTTCCTTGATCGGTACGTACGCCTCGTCCTGGCAAACATTTAGATCGTCCAACAATTCCTCAAGCGAACCACGCGATTGAAGCATGAACTTGATTTGCTCGAGGAAATGGAAGCGGCCATGGCCTTCTGCAATATTATTCGTTGGCGAAATGGCGGCGCGCCAAATCTGGCTCAATAGCGCGAACTTTTCGTCCTCCGGCGACCGCCTCGCTACTCGATACATCGCTTTGCGAAATTCACGTGCGACTTGATAAACCTCCAGATCTTCGAACGTCTGATAATGCTTGCCTGCGTTTTCTGGCCGCTCCATCGCTTTAACCCTTCATCGCTTCAACGATTTTCTTCAATCACCTGCTTCAAATAATCCGGCATTTCGGGTAATGGCTCCAATCGGATTTGCATCGATCCGTCCGGAGCTTTGGAGATGATTGTATTTACTTTCGAAAATCGATCATGCTTTTCCGGATAATCTTCGCGAAATTGTGCCCCGCGGCTTTCTTTCCGCTCGATCGCTGCGTGGGTGATCGCCTCCGATACAGTAAGGAGATTACTTAGATCGATGGTTGTGTGCCAACCGGGGTTGTATTCGCGATTGCCGGTGATTCCGGCTCGATTCGCTCGCCCTTTGAGTTGCTGTAACTGGTCAAGCGCGTACTGCATTTCAGATTCCGTTCGAACGATTCCGACGTTGTCCTGCATTAATTCCTGCAAATCCTTTTGGATTTGGTACGGGTTCTCGCCATCTCCTCTATCGAATGGCACGAGCGCTTCGCGCGCGGCGGAATCGATCTGATCGTTGTCGATTTTGCCTAACGAGTTCTGCTTCGCGAACTGCGCCGCGAATTCTCCTGCCCGTTTGCCAAAGACTAATAGATCAGAAAGCGAATTGCCTCCGAGGCGATTCGCGCCATTAATCCCAGCTGCGCACTCACCCGCGGCAAACAGTCCGGGTAATCGGGTCATCTGCGTATTGGGGTCAACTCGCACGCCTCCCATGATGTAGTGCGTAGTCGGTCCAACTTCCATCGGTTGCTCGGTGATATCGATGTCGGCGAGTTGTTTAAATTGATGATGCATGCTCGGGAGCTTGCGTTTGATGTGTTCCGCCGCATTCGGAATTTTCGATTTGATCCACGAAATATCGAGGAACACGCCGCCGTGCGGACTGCCCCTGCCCTCTTTGATCTCGCGCACGATACAACGCGACACGTGATCGCGCGTCAGTAACTCCGGCGGTCGGCGCGCATCTTTGTGTCCCTGGCAATAGCGCCAGCCTTCTTCCTCATTGTCTGCGGTCTGCTGACGATAGTTTTCCGGAATCGACTCGAACATGAAACGTTGGCCGGCTTTGTTGGTCAAAATACCGCCTTCGCCGCGCACGCCTTCTGTCACCAAAATTCCCATCACGCTGGGCGGCCAAACCATTCCGGTGGGATGAAATTGAATGAATTCCATATCGATGAGTTCCGCGCCAGCCTGATAAGCAAGCGCGTGTCCATCTCCGGTGTATTCCCAGCTGTTGCTGGTGATTTTGTACGCCCTCCCAATCCCACCAGTCGCGAGCACGACTGCTTTGGCACGGAAGATCTTGAAGCGCCCTCGCTCACGTTCATAACCAAACGCGCCAACCACTCGTTCTCCCTCTTTCAAGAGCGACAGAACGGTGTGCTCCATGTGGACATCAATTCCCTGATGCACGCCGTGATCTTGCAGCGTCCGAATCATCTCGAGGCCGGTGCGATCGCCAACGTGAGCAAGCCGCGGATAACGATGTCCGCCGAAATTTCTTTGCAGAATGCGTCCGTCTTTTGTGCGATCGAAAACGGCGCCCCACGCTTCGAGCTCGCGAACTCGATCCGGCGCTTCTTTCGCGTGCAATTCAGCCATCCGCCATTGGTTGACATATTGACCTCCCCGCATGGTGTCGGAGAAATGAACCTTCCAATTGTCGCGTTCGTCGACGTTGGCCAGCGCCGCAGCGATTCCGCCCTCCGCCATTACCGTGTGCGCTTTACCCAGAAGCGATTTGCACACGAGTCCAACGCGCACGCCTGCAGCTGAAGCCTCGATCGCAGCTCGCAATCCCGCACCCCCGGCGCCAATCACGAGAACGTCGTATTCAAAGCTTTCGTAATCAGGCATGGAGTCGTTGAAGCGTTAAAGAGTTGAAGTGTTGAAGCGTGCGTTCGTCAATAATCTAGTCTTTCAACGCATCTCGCTTCATCGCTTAAACGATTCTGAAATCGTGCCAGATTCCCATAGCACAGAGGCGTACATACAGATCAGTGAAGCCGACCCAGAAGAGACTGAGCCAGGCCCATAGCATGTGGCGACGATTCAAACAACCCACGCAGGCATAAGCGCGATAACAGGCCGGAGATTTGCCAAGCTGATCGCGGAATCCTCCGATCAGGTGCCGCAAAGAATGACATCCAAACGTATAGCCGCTTAGTAAAACAACGTTAATAGCCAGCACAATGGTACCGACGCCGATGCCGAACGACTCTTTACCGGTCGCCGGATCCACAAACCAGAGTCCTTTCCAAACGTCGTACGCGAGGATCAAAATGAACAACAGCGCCAGGTAAAGAAAATACCGATGCACATTTTGCATGATGAGCGGGAACGAACGCTCGCCCCAGTAGGTTTTGCGCGGTTCGCCCACAGTGCATGCCGGCGGATCGGCCCAGAACGCTTTGTAGTAAGCGCCGCGATAATAATAACATGTGAGCCGAAAGCCACCGGGTGCCCAAAGGATTAGAAGCGCTGGCGAAAACAAAAGCCACTGCGGCCACCAGAGCGGTTTCGGCCCAAACCAACTATGGGGTGAATCGCCAAGCAGTTCCGGCGAATAAAACGGCGAGATGTAATTGCCGAAGAAATAATCTCGCCCCTGGAACGCCGCCCAGGTGGAGTAAACGATGAACGTCGATAGTCCGACAAAAACGAGTAGCGGATAAATCCACCAAATATCTGCGCGCATCGTTTCCCCAAATGAACGCCGCGGCAACGCTGTTGTTCCGTTCATGCGCCGTCCGCTCCCTCAATCGGCAGCTTCGCTTTTTTCCAGGCTTCCCAACTACCGGGAACATTCCAAAGATCCTTGAAGCCCTTCCGCTTCAAAATACTTGCGGCGGCGCTGGCGCGATAACCGCTACCGCAATAAACCGCAGTCGGTTTGTCGCGATCAATTTCTTTCATTCGGTTCTCAAGCTCCGGCACAAAGATGTGGCGGGCGCCGGGAACATGCCCTTTTTTCCACTCGCCTGGCGAACGCACATCGACAACCTGCAACGATCCTTTGCGTTGGTTCAGCTCGTGCACGCTCATCTGGCCGATTCTTTCCGTCGGAAACCCCGCTGCGTGCCAGGCCTTCATTCCGCCGATCAAATAACCTGCGAATTTTGTATATCCTGTGCGAACAAACAGACGGAGGATCTTTTCCAAATCATCATCCTCTTCGAGCACGAGAAGAATCGGCTTCTCTGGATCGAGCAGCCAGCCCGCCCATATAGAGAGACTCGGCGTGCCGGCAATATTCAGTGCGCCAGCAATGTGCCCCCCGCCAAAAGCGAGCATGTTGCGCACATCAACAAGAACGCCGGCCTTCTTCTCGATCGCCTCCTTGAAAGCCTCGGGACAAAGGCCGGGAATCCGCGGAAGACCTCCAAGCACCCTGGGCCCTTCCGCATTCACCTTCTTCATTAGCGGATAGTACCGCGGCACCGGCGGCGCCGTTTTAATTGCGAAATCGGTGAAGGTTTTTGCGTCGGTAAACTGCAAAAAATTATTGAATTTTCTTTCGTAACCGATCGTACTGCTCAATCGCGCGCCGATATCGGCGCCACAGGGCGAGCCTGCGCCGTGATTGGGATAAATCATGATGTGATCGGGGAGATTCAGGTAGAAATCGTGCAATGTGTGGAATTGTTGTTCGGCAAGTTGTCTCGTAAATTTCTCGCCTAACAAGTCGGGACGTCCGGCCGAAGAGACAAAAAGCGAATCACCTGTGAGCACCGCCCACGGTTCATCGGGATGATCTGCTTCGGACAGCAAATACGACATGTGCTCCGGCGTATGCCCTGGCGTGTGGCGTGCCGTCACAATCACTTCGCCAAATACGAATCGGTCGCCATCCTTGACCTTTTCAGGGTTAAATCCGTACTCTGCGCCTCCCTCGCCGCTGGCGTAAATCTTTGCAGTTTCCAATCGCGCGCACAGTTCGCGCGATCCGCTCACCAGATCGGCATGGATATGCGTTTCGAAAATATGCGTGATGACGACGCCCGCGTGCCGCGCCGCTTCAATGTAAACGTCGCAATCAGCTCTCGGATCAAACACCGCCGCTACACCCTCGTCATCGTCGCCCACGAGATACGAAAGCTCCGCGATTCCTTCCGTCTGAATTGTTTTAAAAACGAGTGACATCGCCAGATTTAACGCGAAGGCGCAGGGAACTTCAACCGTTTGTACTGTAGCGGCGGTCTGCGACCGCCGTTGGAGCAAATTTCGGCGCTCATAGAGCGCCGCTACAGTTCACCGAACCTCAACCGCGATCGGCAACAAATGATTGATCATGTAAGTGCCGCGATCTGGATCGCGATGCGGCGGCTGCGCTCGCCCCAGCGAATCAGTAGCGCGTGCCATGAGAATTTGTTTCCCCGATTGCGACGGTGTCTGCCAGTTGAACTCCCACAGTCGCCAAGCGTTCAATTTCGATTCGCCAATCAATTGTGCGTTATTCCACGTTGCGCCACCGTCCGTGCTCACTTCGACTTTCGTGATTTCCGCGTCACAGGCCCAAGCGGCTCCGCTAACAGGGACACTCGTGTTCATGCGCACAGTGTCGCCTTCTGCAGGACGCGCGATCTCTGCTTTGACCTGCATCTCGGTTATCGGCCTCAATTCAGCCACCTCCTCTCCCCTCTGCCAGTGGGCGTACTCAGTTTTATGCCAGTACGCATAGTCAATCGTTTGGTAATATCCTGTAAACGGCCGCTCGATGACGATGATGCGCTGGAGCCATTTGACCGATGCCATCGCGTACCAACCGGGCACTATCGCGCGCACCGGAAAGCCGTGCTCCGGCGGCAGGTCAGCACCATTCATTTTGTAGGCGAGCAGCACGTCGCCGCGTGCTTTCTTTATAGGAATGCTGCGCGCGAACTTCAATCCGCCCGGCGGACTTTTCGGATCTTCCAGGATGCCATGGTCCGTTCCTTCGAGAACAACTTCGCATGCGGTTTTTTTAGGCACCGCTCGATCAAGTAATGCGGAAAGTGATACGCCAGTCCACTCTGCATTACCTACTGCACCCAAATGCCATTGAACGCCTTTGACCTTTGGTTCGAGAAAATTTCTATTATTGCCTGCGCATTCCAAAGTGGCTGGAATGGTCACTGACTCGAGCGCGATTAGTTGTTCATAATTAATCGCGAACGCCTTTTCCACTTCCCCTTCCAGGTACAACCACCAGGCGTTGCGATCGATTACCGGAATTGGAAAATGCGTTCGTACATAGAACGATTTGGTCGGCGTAAGGAAGCTGTCCGCAGACGAAAACGGCATCTCCAGATTTAGCGGGCTCTCGCTGCGCACGATTCTTCCGTCGCGAAGTTGTGTCTCTTCCTGTGGCATCACCTGGGTATAACTATTTCTTTGCCTGGAGAGAGGCAGAAAGCTTTTCGTATAAATTCATCTGAATACGGCGATCGTCCTCTGTAATCTCGTTCACCTTGAGTTGATCGGGAGACATTTTGGCAAGGGAATCGTGTAATGCTTCAACCCGCTGCAACAACTCCTGGCGGCTGCCCTGCACGAGATATCCAGGCGGAATGGCGGCGTCGAAGGAGTTGGCGAAAACAATTATCGAAACGCCGGGCTGCAGCTGATATTGAGGGCCACCGGCCAGCATTGGCGTTTTGTCATCATAACTTGAATACTCGATACTCGCCTGCTGAGGATTGCCGCCAGCACCTCGAATTACTGCTTTGATGTCCACAAGAGCCTTGGCCTTGATGTCGAACTTTGTTCGTTGCATTATCCGCACTTCCTTGACAGAGCCAACGTAGACAACGGGTGCTTTCCTTCGAACTGATTCGATGAAGCTGCGCATGTTCGCACCGAGAAGATGCACAGCATCCCCAGAGATAAGAGCACAGGCCAGGATTAAGCTGTGCCCTTTAAGGCTCTTCGTTCTCATTCGCTCGGTGCAATGAACATATCTTTGCGTGGGAATTGGCGAATTAATGATTCAGGTTTGTTGAAATTTGTCGCGAGGACGTCCACCGGATTGCCGGCAATCCAGGCGGAAAGATCGATCGATTCGTAAATTCCGCTATTGAACGCAATCAGTATCCGGCTCCGCGTTCTGCCGATGTTCTCAATGGAATGTCCGTAACCCTGCGGAATGTAACAGACGTCTCCTGCATGCAGCAGTTCGGTCTGGAAGCGGCCGTGCGCTCCGAACATCGTCACGCTGATTGTACCGTCGATGACATACTGCCATTCGTCGGCATTGGGATGCCAGTGCAGTTCACGAAGTGCGCCGGGTTCAAGGTCGAGAATCACACCAGTGATCGTCGCCGAAATTGGAAAGCGCGTAGAATCGACACGCCATTCGCGACCGCCTTTGAACACTCCGTGCGGCGCTTCAGCTAGCATCCGGAATTTGTGTGTCTGTGGTGGCGCAATGCCGGGACCCTGAAGATTTACTGGTGTTTGTTCCGGCGGAATCGCGCCGCGGGCGAAGTAAACTTCCTGGCTCGGAAAACTGTCAAACGCTGACTCGGGTAAATCAAAATTTTTCGCGAGCAACGATTTGGGCGCGTGACCTATCCAATCGGTAATGCTGAACGTGCCAAACTCGGAAAAATAACCGTTGTCGAAAATCAGAATGAACTGTGTCGGTTCGTTCCCGAGGCATTCGAGCACGTGAGCATGTCCGCGCGGGAAGTACCAGATGTCGCCCGGATCAAAGTCGTTCGTCTCGGTTTGTCCCGCCGGATTGATCACGGTGGTGCGCGTACGACCTTTTAAGACAAATGCCCATTCCGCCGCGGTTGCATGCCAGTGCAACTCGCGCATCACGCCGGGTTCAAGCTGCATAGAGACGCCTGCGATTCCTTTTGAGATCGGCAGTTGTTTGACAGTTACTTCTTTCCCAAAGCTGTTTCCGAGAACTTTCCCTTTCGATTTTTCCAGCTCGAATTTGAATGTCGGCAATTCTTTCCCGGACATCAACGGATCGGGAACGTTGTTTCGAAAACTGTTGTCGTCCATCAATCCGCTTTCTTAAAACGCTTCGGGTGTAACGATCAAGCGAATCCTGATTTCGCCATCCGGCACCAACATCGCGAACGCTCCAGTGCTGGGAGGTCGTACCACTCTGTCTTTCTAAGAGCGCGCCAGTTGCCGTACTCTTAACGCGCCGCGATACCGAGTGCGTTTTCGATCGCCGCCGGATCATAAACTTTGCCGCCCTTGATCACAGTCCTTATCTTCTTGATATCGCGAATGTCTTGAGTCGGGTTCCCGTCGATTAGCACCATGTCGGCGAGTTTACCCGCGGCGATCACGCCGCGATCTCTGTCGACGCCCATGACCAGCGCTGGAGTTAGCGTTGCCATTCGCAAAACTTCAGCGGCTGGAATTCCCGCTCGCACATAAAGCTCAAGTTCGTGGTGCAACATGTAACCAGCGAGGTTATCGGTCCCCGGAATGATGGTCACTCCAGCATCATGAAGTGCTTTTAACAAGCGAAGCATGGCAGGGAATGCCTCCTGATAAGCGGCTTCTTTGTCCTTGGGAACTTCGAGCGCGCCACTCAGCAATTGGCGGCGAACCTGTGGTGGAAAACGTGGCGCTATGTCTTCGAGACCGGGCATGACTACGGTTGGATTACCGCAAAACAGGCCTTCAAACGCATCCATGGTTGGATCAAGAACGGTGTGATGTTGTTTAAGGAAGCCAATGAATTCGCGAACCTCCGGTTTGTCCGGCGTAAATTCGCGTGCGTGCTCAGCGACTTTAATAAAGCGGTCGCGATTGCGTGTTTCTTTGACCTCAGGAAACAGAAAATTCAGTTCGATAAAATTGAGATGCTGGATTTCGTCGGCACCTGCTTCAACGAATTGACGTGCTGACATGAACGCAGGCACATGACCGCTCACGCGAAGTCCACGCGCGTGGGCCCGATCGGCAATGATCGGCACCAGCTCGGGTTTGACGGAGGAATAAATCTTGATCTGCACATAACCATGGTCGGCATACCAATCTACATCCTTGGTCGCCTGCTCGGCCGTATCGACACGCATCTTCGTCGGACCGGCAAACTCGCCAGTACCGTCAATGATGCCGGCTTTCAATACCCGCGGACCAAGCTCAGTGCCATTATCGAAACGGGTGACGCGTTGCAGAAAACTGTCGGTGTCATTCGCCATGTCGCGCGCGCTTGTGACGCCGTTAGCAAGATCGAGCGGACCGTCGATGTCGCTGAAATGCTGGTGATTATCCCACAGCCCGGGCATTAGAAATTGACCGTGCGCGTCGATAATCTCGGCGCGCGAGGATCGTTTCAAGTCAGCGTCTGGCTCGACACGGATGATGCGGTCACCGCGGACGAGGACACTCATTCCCGGAATGACACTAAGATCGCGCGGATCGAACAGACGTGCGTTTTGAATAATAAGATCGCCTTTGGGAACGTGCGCGATCTCGTGCGCCAAGCGTTTCGACCAAGCGTTGTCCGCCGCTTGCTGCATTTCCTGCAATTTCGGTATGGCGTGTTCGAGCGGAGCTTGAAATACAGAGAACCAGCTCGAGACGCTTGCCGCCGTGTCGCCGTTGTGATCCAGCCAGATCGTCTGCGGCGTAAAAGAAAGCCCAATGATGCGGTATTGAGTAAGTTCCATGTTTCCGACCTTGAGCTTGCCCGACTCCTCGATCTTTGCTGCGCCACCGGGCAGTAGCGGCAGCGTGTGACCAGGAGCTTTGAGTAGAGCACGCGCGAGGACGCCGGTGAATTCGGGCGGCGCATTGACGGGGAAGTAGAAGGCTTCGCCTTTGACGGGTTGTTCACCTTGTTCGCTGCGATTTTTCCACTGCGCTTTTCCATTTTTTATCTCAAATCTCTCCGCCACGGGGGCCTTCATGTAATCGTTACCCCGGCCTTCGTATTCTGTGGGAACGCCAGCAGCGTCGAGTTTCCACGTTGCGATGATATGATCGCCGCGACCGCGATCGTTATAGGAATACTCAACGTTTGTACCGCCTGCTTTGTCCGTCTGTACCGTTTGGCTGCCGGCAGAGTTGCCTTGGATCAGAATCGTGTCGCTACGTTGCTCTGCCGAAACCTGGGAGATCGCGGCGAGCGCGATCGCGAATCGAATGAAAAAGCGCATACTTATTTCTAATGATGCGCTGCCGTTCGCAATCAGATTCAAACAAACGCCGCGAAACCTTCGATCGAAATGCTGCCCATTAGCATCCTCGCATCAATTCAATGCGTTGCCTCCGAGCCACGCACACCGAATTTGGGACTAATAGCCCTGATCCGTTTGATAGGTGTCGTCAGTTCGGTCTAATCCCAGTGCCTCGACTGTCGGCTCATCAATGGCACCACTGATTTGTAAGCCGTAATCGCGTTGGAAATTCGCGATAGCCGCCCGCGTATCAACGCTCAGGGAGCCGGTGATTGGACCATAATAGTATCCTGCGTCTTGCAAGGCGGTCTGGACATTCGCGATTACTTCGTCGGGAAGCAGATTACTGTAGGTGTACACGGGTCCATCATAATCGTAATAGTTCTGCGATGGATCGTAGCCATAGGCCGGATACCAATAGGTCCCGTCGAGAAAGTAATATCCGGTATTTACGAAGACGATGGTCTGACAGTGATCGTGCCACCAGTTTCGATCGTGCCACTCGTGCCAGTGACGCCGGGACGCGTCATCAAAGCTGACCTGATCCTTCTTGTGTTGCCATTTTTTGCCGTCGCCGTTTTTCGGTCCACCCGGCTTTTCCTGCAGAGGTCCACCCGCTGGATTCCGGTTTTTGACCTGCCGTTGAGGATCTATCGACGCAAGCGTGTGATTGTTAGTGTCGAATGCGTGCCGTTCCCGCATTGTCTCCAGTGTGCGCAACTCAGTATCGCGCGTCGTTGCATCAGAGAGATTTGCTTGTTGCGCCGGGCCTAAGCCGCGATGTTCGCGCGTCGCCCCCAATGTATGGATTTCATTTTGACGGGTCGCTGGATCCAGAATGTTTCCTTCGCGGGTAACAACGCCGCGGCGCTGACGCATTTCGGCCAAGGTCCGCAACTCAGTTTGGCGTGTCGCTGGATCAATACTAATCGGCTGTTGCATCTGTCCGTTCCGCTGCGCGTTCAATGCAGCGAAAGCAGGATTCGAAATCTGTAGGGCTGGCGAATAAGTGCGCTGCACATAAACGGGGGGCTGCCCGATTGTTTGAGGCAGATTGGAATTAAACCGCTGAGGGTTTATACCAGTTGCACGGGGGACAAACTGCGGCGCAGGTCGGGCCGCCGCAACAGGCTTTGCCCCTGTCGCCGGCGCGCCGCGACCGGCCGCCACTCGTGGCGACGCAGTTTGCACGGTCGCGTTCATCATTTGTGCCGCCGCATTGTGAAAAGTTCCTGTCATCGCCGCGGCTATGAAAAATGCCAAAATTGGAAATCGATTCATTTTAGTCTCCTACATTAAACATCATAAACCCTTCGCAGTTGCGAACTTTGACTGGGAGAACGTCAAAGTTGTTCAGCAAATCACCCAATTTTTTTTCTCGCCAAGGAGGCAAAGACTAAGTTTTATCACGGTTCAATTTGACCGCCTCACCCCATCCCCTCAGAAAATGAGCCGTAGTCATTTTTACCTTCTGATCGCCACGCTTGCCGTCGTCGCGATGGAGGATCGTGTCTGTGCCGATCAGCAACCTCCGCCGCAAAAACCCGAGACGAGCGCAGTGGCCGAAGGCATTAGTTCAAACCCGGGCGCAGTTGATGTTCGCACAGGCACAGGTGAGTTGCAGGAAACGATCGAGGGACTTCTTGGCTTGCCTAAAGACACGGGATTTTTCTTCGGAGGCCTGATTGCCGCTGATGCAAATTGGCTGGCTACCGGTGGTAACGATCCGGGCAAGTGGAGCTTTAATAGACTGCTCATTCTCGGAGCTGGCGTGGATGCGCAGAAAGTCTTCGGTTGGCCAGGAGGCAGCTTTGGGGTCCAATTTCTGCAGTTCAACGGTGAGAACACAAATAGACAAGCTGGCAGTGTGCAAGGCTACAATTCTCTGCCTGGCCCGGAACCACTGTTCCGTTCGGAGCTCTACCAGCTTTGGTGGCGGCAGGAGTTGTTCGACGGCAAATTCATCCTGCGATTCGGCAAAGTTGTACCGACAAATGATTTCAACAACGTGCTGCGTCCGGTCCCTGTGCAGGACCAGCATCTGGCGATCCCAGCGGTTTCAGGATTGCTGTTTACGCCGGTCTTCGTTAATCCCACGCTGCTCGGCGTAATGCCAGGTTATTACAACTCCGCTTATGGCATCACCACTACGTTTACCCCGGTAAGAAATCTGTACCTTTCCTATGGCATTTACGATGGCAACATTGCTAATCATGTTCAGACCGGCTTGCATAACGCCCCAAACTTCAACGGCTATTATTTCCACATCGCAGAAGCGGGCGGTGCCTGGGAAGCAGGGGGACTGCCAGGATCATTTGCAATTGGCGGCTGGCACCAGACCGGACATCTCACCACGCAGAATAACGTCAGCGAAAATGGCGCGTCCGGTTTTTATCTATTCGGCTCGCAACGCTTTTGGCGGGCGCGTCCAAACATCGATAACAGCGGAATCAGCGGGTTCGTGCAATATGGCGGTCATGATTCAGATACCCTTCCGTTTGATCAATATTTCGGTACTGGCCTAACAGAATTCGGCTTGGTTCCGAACCGATCTAAAGATTCCGGCGGTATCGGCCTGGCTTGGTCGTCGTTGAATCAAAAGACCTTTAAACGCGACAGTGAATTTATGTTCCAGGCTTACTACCAGGCGCACATAACCCACGCTACATTTTTTGAGCCCGCGATTTCATACATTCCTAATCCGGGTGCGGATCCTAGCCTCGATGCGGCTTTAGCATTGACTTTCAGGGTAATCAGTCTGTTCTAATCGGCCCTTTCTCCCCTCCATGAACAATTCATCATCAACTAGCATGGCAATCCTCCATGAACAATCCATCATCAACTAACACGGCAATCATTATCGCAAAATTCCAACTGCGGCCCGACGCGGAAAACCCTTTCGCCGAGTGGCAGGCCAGAGCTTTGACGCACGCAGCAGGTTTCGAAGGATTTCTGAATTCTGAAATCACTCCGTCGGGTCAGGGATTGGCTTGGAATGTACTCTTACGGTTCGCTGATTCGACGCGTCTCGCGGCGTGGAGGAAATCCGAAACCTGGCAGCGCCTCCTCGAAGATGTGGCGCCTTTGCTCGCAGAAAAATCTTCAATCGAAGTTGAAGTAAAAGAAACCGAGTCCGGTGAAGGCGTAGTCGAAGTCATCATGACCAAAGTGAAGGCCGGCCAGGAGAACGCCTACCGCGAATGGGAGATAAAAGCTCAGCAGGCGCAATCGAAATTTCCCGGCTACCGCGGTTCTTATGTACAGCCGCCGGTTAGCGGTGAATTGGGGTGGACAACATTGATGCGGTTCGACACCGTGGAACAACTGGAGAGGTGGCTGAAGTCTCCGGAGCGTGCTGCGCTACTGCGAGAGGCGGAGCCTCTGGTCGAGTATGCGCATTTGCAGAGAATGGGAACGTCGTTTCCCGGGTGGTTCCCGACGGATCCAAAAACCGGTAAAGGTCCGCCGAATTGGAAGGCTGGAATGCTCGTACTACTGGGACTTTTCCCCATTGTCATGTTGGAAACCCGGTTTCTCAAGCTTCCCTTAAATCCTTCATTGGGCATGTTTATTGGCAATTCGATCAGCGTCGCAATGACCACATACCTGACCATGCCACTGTTCATCAAAATGTTACCTTGGTGGCTGTTTCCAAAATCCGACGCCTCGAAGCTCGCCGTGAATGCTGCCGGAACTGCACTAGTCTTTTTGCTTTACGCCATCTCAGTAGCAGCCCTGTGGCATCTGCTTTAACTCACTGTAAAAGGATGAGTCATGCCAAAAAAAATTTCATTTTCGCGCCGCGGGTTTGTGAAAGGTACCGCGGCGGCAGCCGGCGGCCTATTGCTCGGCCGTACCGGCCGCGCGGAAAATCCGAAAGGAACACCTATGGACATTGACGCCCTGAAGAA
>DATDFM010000166.1:0-9051 GCA_036522635.1 Candidatus Udaeobacter sp.
GCCTTTAATCGGTTCGCCTTTAGCGTCTTTGACAAGCCCCTGAATGGACGCCGGTCCGTTGCCGGCAATTTTGCTCGTTAGCGCCGGGGCTTCAGATAAGCGATCGCGCGCAGTGGTCGTGACGCCCTTCGGCGGAGGCGCAGTGGCTACAGCTGGCACAATTTTTCTCGTCCGCAGACTGGTGTCCGGCGAGCGATTGCGGCTACCGGTATTCAGCCCCGTCCCTGGAGACGCAGCGGCGACGTCCGATGTAATTTTCTTAGCTCGCAGGCTGGAATCCGATGAGGGATCATGGCGATCGCTATTCAATTCCGTCTCTGGAGACGCCGGCGCAGCGTCCATCGGAATTTTGTTCATTGACGGGCCGCTTTCCAACGCGCGATCACGCGCACCGTTAATGGAATCCATCGTTGGAGGTCCAGCGGCGACTTGAGTGTCGGAGGCCGTATCAAAACCTCCCGGCGGAGTGTTACCGGGGACTGCGAACGGATCAGATCGATTCGGTACGAGCACGCTGGTATCGGTTTCACTTACTTTTGCCGGATGAGTTACTTTCGCGAGAAGTCCGTTTAGATGACGATCATCCGCGGCGTTGCCGGGTTGTGGTTCGCCGCGAAACAACCAGACCGCGGTCGCGCCTAAAAGAAGACCGACGGTCGCTGCGCCAACCAACTTGGGGTTGCGCTGTGACCAGCGCCAAACTCGAGCCGGCGCCGAAACTGGGCGAGCTACGATTGGGTGCCCGCCCAGCCACCGTTCGAGTTCGGCTGCGAGCTCTCCGGCGGACTGATAGCGTGCTTTCGGATCGCGTTCGAGACAACGCGCACAAATTGTTTCCAAATCCCGATCGAGCGATGGCGCCACCGAACGTAGTTTGGGCGCTTGCGTCTCAGACGCTTTGCGAATCACGGAAATCGCATTGGAACCCAAAAAGGGTGGCCGTCCCGTAAGTAAATTGAATAGAACTGCGCCAAGACTGTAAACATCCGCGGCTGGGGTGAGATCGACAGATGTGTCACTGGCCTGTTCGGGGGCGATAAAACCGGCGGTTCCGAACGTAGTCATCGACCTTGTTAGGTCGTTGCTTCCATCCAGTAATTTCGCCAGACCGAAATCGCTCACCAGCGGCTCCCCGCGATCGTCGAGTAGAATATTCCCCGGTTTGAGATCTCGGTGGAGCACTCCACGCATGTGCGCGTATTCAACGGCACGCGCGACCTTGGTCATGAGCCCGATGCATTTTTGTGGCTGTTCCTGCAGGGAAGCCGTGTTTTCGTGCAAACTCCCTTTCTCTGCCAGTTTCATGCTGAAAAACGGCAGGCCATCCTCGCTTTCGCTCACTTCATAAATCGGGAGGATATTCGGATGATCCAGGCTGGCCACTGCCTGTGCTTCTCTCCGAAAACGCTGCAATGCTCCGTGTGAATCAGCGCGATAACTAAGGACTCGTTTTACCGCCACGATGCGTTCCGAATGTCGTTGCCTGGCGCGATAGATCACGCCCATCCCGCCGCAACCGATCTGCTCGAGAATTTCGTAATTTCCGAGAAACCACGACTTCTGCGGGGCGTCAACTTCGGCGAGAACGCTTTGATAGGACACCTGAGAAATCTCGGCACCGCGTTCCAATCCGTTCCGTAACAGGCAACTCACACAAACTCCGCTGTCGAGGCGTATTGTTGCTCCACACTTTTCACATTTTGATTCGTCTTTATTCGCGCTGGTAGCCGACGTGGCGCCGTGATCTGAATTTGTCATTGGGTTGGCTCGGTCGCTGTTGCAAGTGACGCGCAGAGATAGCGAATTTCGTCGTCAACATCCGCGGGGTTTTCGACGGTTTGGGAAACCTCAGCTCGTAGCAGACTTCGGTAACGTTGGCGCATATTGTGCAGTTGTTTTTTTACCGCGGTATCGGCGATTCCCAGCTCTGCGGACAGGTTTGCATATGAAGCTTCGTCGCGTTCCTCTGTGAGATGGGGGCTAAGCGCCTGGAAAAGCCAGAGTTTACCTCTACTTTCACATTCTTCACGCAGCCGTTGAAGCGCACGTTCCACCACGGTGGCTGCCCACGTGAGATCGAAGAGCCGTTCAGGTGGTAACGACTCCAACGTCGCACCGGAAATGGGCAGCTCTGGTGATGTTTCGGACATCCAATCATGCCAGGAAACAAATTCCACGTTGCCGCCACGTTTGCGGGTATGACTCTTTTCCGCCGCGTTCACAAGAAAGTTCTGAAGCGACTTTAACAACAGCGAACGAAAGCGACCGCGATTGCGATCAGCATGCTGCAGCCAGTCGTTCTTCAGAATCGCCAAGAAAAAATCCTGCGTGAGGTCTTGTGCATCCTCGACTGAATAGCCGCGTCTGCGGACGAAGGAGAAAATGGGTCGCCAATAAGTCCGGCAAAGTTCGGCGAGCGCATCGCGAGCCTTTTGTTCTTCACTCCCGAAGTGAGCGGCCGAAAGGATCAAGCTCCAGCGGGTAGTTACAAATTCACGCGGTTCACCCGCGCCCCCGTGACCGTTCATCCCGTGCACGAGTGAACATTGTGGTTCTCGCTCGTGCACACAAGCATAAAGTATTACAGACACGATCCGCGGCGGGTATTTTGATGTAATACATAATTCGAAGCGCCAGGTTTCAGCTGCCGTGTTCGCGCGATTGCCTAACGAGTATTAAATCCCTGATTTGCCGTGAAATTTTGCACGTAAATCCTGGTATTGACATCTTAAGCGAAAATCCCTAATGATGTATGTCCGACTTCGTTAGGCCATTCATGTGACGAGCGAACTTCAAGAAGCGGACTGGAATCGGCTCCTGCGCAGGATTGAGTCGGGAAAGTGCACTCCGTTTTTGGGAGCGGGTGCCTGTTATGGCGCCCTCCCTTTGGGGGCCGATGTCGCGGAAGAGCTCGCGCAGCGTTACGGCTATCCGTTTCCAGATCGAGATCTCGTGCGTGTAGCTCAATATGCGGCCGTACAATCCGACCCGAACGCGCCAAAAGAAGACGTGGTGGACATTCTGCGCGCCGCTGGTCCGCCAAAGTACAACCAGCCGCCACAATTTGGGAATTCCGGTGAACCGCACAGCGTCCTCGCCGGTCTTCCACTATCAATTGTGATCACGACAAACTATGACGATTTCATGGTTCGCGCGCTCAAGTGGAAATTGAAAGATGCGCGTCGCGAGATTTGCCGCTGGCAGGATATTTTGCAGCACGTAGAATCGATTTTTGAAAAGGAGCCCGCCTACAAACCGACGCCGGCCAATCCACTCGTGTTTCACCTGCATGGCGCGCTAGACGTCTCTGAGTCGCTGGTCTTGACCGAAGACGACTATTTAACGTTTCTCGCGAACATAGCGGCCAAACCAAATCTTCTGCCCGAGGTCGTGCAACAGGCGTTTGCCGCCACGAGTTTTCTCTTCATTGGCTATCGTCTCGGCGATTGGAATTTTCGGGTCCTATTTCAGACTTTGCGCGCGCGGCAACAATTCAGCAGCATAGTGGTGTTGAAGCCTCCAGAAGAAACCGATCCAAATCGCGCCGCGCATCAGGCATATTTTGAAAAATTTTACGGCGCGTTGGACATGAAAATTTTCTGGGGTACTGCCCGCGAGTTTTCATCGCAATTGGACGAGCGCTGGGCGAATTTCGAACGAACAAAAAAATGAGCGACGAGTCCGCGCCCGCCGAATCAAACGTTGTTTCACCGCCGAAAAGCGGCCGCGATCTGGACGATAAGACCTGGGACCGCTTGCTGAAACGCATCAGGGACGACAAGTGCACGCCTGTAATTGGCTCGGGTGCATGCACACAGCCTCCTATGGGCGCTGATCCCGCTGAATGGGCGAAATTAAAATATCCTTCGAAGGAACAAATCGCTCTCAAGTTTGCGGCTGATTACGCCTATCCACTCGAGGACCAAACCAAGCTGGAACGAGTGGCGAAATACGTAGCGGCGACAGACGACATTATGGCTCCCAAGGAGGCATTCGCGGAACAATACGGTAGCCTTCCCTCGCCGAATTTCTCGGGATTGCCTAACGAACCGCACCGGGTTTTGGCCGAGCTTCCCTTCCCGGTTTATCTCACCAGTAACTTCGATGACTGGATGTATCGGGCGCTGACTGAATACAAAAAGCGAGATGCGCGCCTCGCCATCTGTCGTTGGAACCGGCATATCCCTGAAAAGGCACCCAGCTTTGATCCCGAGTTTGCCTATTCAGTAGCGAATCCGCTCGTTTATCACTTTCACGGCTGCACGCCTTGGCCGGAATCGGCGGTAGTGACCGAGGACGATTACTTCGAATTCCTGATCAACATTTCGCGCGACTACAAATCACTCGCGCATCGAGTAGATCGTGCGCTCGGAGGCGCGCTGCTCTTCCTCGGTTACACCTTATCGGATTGGGATTTTCTGGTGTTATTCCGGCTCTTCGCAAATAAGCTGCGCGACAGTGGTAACACACACATCGCGGTACAACTCGAGCCTTCTGAGAGCCCCGGCGACCAGATCGAAAAAGCGGCCAAGGCCGTGAAATATCTCGATTCGTATTTCGGCAGTGCGCAGGTGAAAGTTTATTGGGGCACCTGTCAGCAGTTTTGCGAGGAACTGCGAATGCGATGGCAAGCTTTCAGCCCGGCATGAGCGATTCGCCTTTCGTAGGTCCGCGGCCTTTCGAAAAGGAGGATAGCGATCGGTTTTTCGGTCGCACGCGTGAAACTGAAGAACTCCTTTCATTAATTATCGCGCATAGGGCCGTTCTTGTTTACGCGCAATCGGGGGCAGGCAAGAGCTCGTTGTTGAGGGCAGGTGTCATCAAGCGCCTGGAGGAACAGCAGTACCAGGTTCTACGGTCCGCACGTGTCCACGGCTTACTGCCGAACGACGTCCCGCCTGAAGATGTGCAAAACATTTTTGTCTATCATGCGCTTCAGTACTGGACGGCAAACCTGCCGAGCGGCCAGTCAATCAAAGATCATGCCAAAACGACGTTGTCTGAGTTTCTCAAACCGCTTGCTGCTACGCCCGGAGTCGATGATGAGAGCTCGCCGCCATTAATTGCGATCTTCGATCAATTCGAAGAATTCTTTACCACCAATCAGCATCGATGGCAGGAACGCCGGCCGTTTTTCGATCAGCTTGCGCAGGCCCTAAACGACCTGCCAACGATGAAGGTCGTTTTTGTCATGCGTGAGGAGTACATCGCTCAGCTCGAACCATTCGCGGAGTTGCTCCCCGAAAAATTGCGGCCACGTATGCATCTGGAGCGTTTGCGCGGCAACTCGGCGCGTAACGCGGTGGTGAAACCTTTCCAGAAATGGGGTCTCTCTTTCGATCCGAATGCAGCCGACGAATTGATGGCAGAGCTTTCGGAAATTCGAGTAGCAGAGGGCGACAAATTCCGTGAAACCCGCGGCGAATTTGTGGAACCGGTACAGCTCCAAGTGGTCTGTCAATCGCTCTGGGAAAATCTGCCAGGGGAGTGGAAAAACGGACAAGACGCCAGCACCGATGGATCACGTCTGATCACGGCCGAATACATCGAACGTTTCGGCGACGTAGACAATGCGTTGGGATGTTATTACGACCGCTCGGTTGAAAGAGCTGCTGCCGCCAGTGAAGGGAGGATCGGCGAAGGTGAACTGCGACGTTGGTTTGGAACCGCTCTAATAACAGCCACCGGAACACGCGGACTTGCTTTTCGCGGTGCGCCCGGAGCGACGTGGAGGATACCTGGCCTGGCGCTAAAAGAACTGGAGGAAGCGCACGTCATACGCCGTGAAGATCGCTCCGGCACCATAACTCACGAGCTTACCCACGATCGTTTTATCGAACCAATACAGAAGTCCAACCATAAGTGGCTTGCCCGATATCAGGATGCCGAACGCGTTCGCGCGAAATTGGAGGAATACGTTAAACGCGAATCGGATGAACCTTTGGACGAAGTGCAGCTGCGTGAAGCAGAGGAGTATTTGAATTCGCCAGTAGCAAACATTCTCGGCGTAACTCCGGAAGCGCGACAACTTGTTAGGCGTAGCAGGAACCATCTCGACGAAACCAAAAGGCGACAAGCTGAGGAGTTAGAGGAAGCGCGACAGCGCGCTCGGGAGCAGGAACAGTTGCGGAGGGCCGAGAGCGTACGGGTAAAGCTTCTTCTTAGCGTCTTGGTGTTGGGCGTAATTACTCTCGTGGTTGTCGGAGCGTTGGGTTATCTGATAAATGAAAAACGGAAGAGCTGGAAACAGACTGCCGCGGAGCTGGCCAAACAACGTCAGATACTTGTCGAGAAAGGTCAGAGTCTGAGAGAAAACGCGAAAGCACTTTTGACTAACAGCACGGAGGATCCGACAAAAGATGTCACCGCGCTTCGGAATCTGGCCCTTGCTTTAAATTTAAATCGTGACGATACCGAGGCGGCTAAGCTAGCTGGGAATTTGTTGCTACAACGCGTTTGGTTACCGCCTGCTGCATCGGAAGCGCGCTATCGACGAGACACGCTACTTGCAGCGGCGTTTGCGCCAGGTGGTAGCAACAACGAGGTTTTTGCCGCGACCGGCGATGGCCAATTGCTCTTCTGGAACGGCCGCGATTTATCGCCTGTACGATCATTGTTTGAAAAACCGAAACCCGGCGAGAACGAAATCGTGCAACCGGGGTTTGCCTCTTTCAGTCCTAATGGACAATGGCTTTTCATCATGGCTCCGACACTCGCTTCCGGTGCAACCGCGGAGGCGCCCGGCCAGGGCGGGGTGCAGCAAATAGCAGGAAAACCAAACACGAGCAGCGGTCGCGAACCCTGCAAATTGCAGGTCTGGCGGTGGTCTGTGCAGAAAGGCGCATACGAATCTGCAGGCGAAGACTTGGAATTCCAGCGACTGCGTGGCTCCCGTGTAGTGAACTTTGTCTGGTCTCCCGAATCCGACCGGGTCGTGCTGATTAATACCCGCCTGAACGAGGCCGAGTGTGTCTTTTTTGAGGTGAAAGGAAGCACTTTCCAGCAATTGGTCGAGCAATCCCAAAAGCTTAACAGCATGAAAGTGATGGCGCTCGCCTTTGCCGCTTACCGCACAGGCATCGCCACAGTTTCTGTAGATCCGACAGCGCCTGCAATGCGCACGGTAAGTTTCGTCGGCGCCGATGATCTTGAGATAATGCCCGATGCAATGGGTGGACAGGATTCGATTCGATTGTCGGAGGGCTTTCAGCCGAACGGTATTGCGTTCGGGCCTGCCAACGATCAACTCACCCTAACGAGTTGGAGTGGGATCCGGACGCTTACTCTTCCCAATGGAAACGTCACCCCGGTGCCTCCACCGACTTTTCGCGATCAATTCATGCGCATAGTTGTCGGCCCGGGCGATTTTGCCAGGCGTCTCGTGGCGAAATCGTTGTATGGACGCGTAGAAGTCGCAAAAGGAACGCGACTGAAAGAACCCGCCGAGCCCGCGATCTTCGGCGGTTCAATTGGACTCGCACAGTTTAGTTCCGACGGTAAACGGGTGCTGATTTTATCCGGGGGAATTTGGAATGTGTTCGACAGGATGCGTCTCATCGATGTCAGCCCGTTGTATCGAACACAGGAGCGGGCGCCCGAAATAATCGAAGAAAAGGCCGCGCCTCCGTGGCTGGCAGACATCGCAGCAGCAGTGAGCGCGCTCGACACGACTGGTGACGGTGCGCTGCTTACACTCGAGATGGTGCGAACGCGCTATCCACAAAGCAAGGCTGGCGATCCTTACGAAGGGGTGTGGAATCGTTTTTTCCCAAACGAATCTGCCACGTCCAAACGATAGGTCGGTTCGGAAAAGGCGCTCTATCGAGCTCAACGTGTTAGGTTCAGCGTCCAAGCTCCAACGCCGAACGCTCAATGCCTCACATCGAATTGATATCCTACTGCCGGCGGAGGGGCTCGAACCCACACGACCTTGCGATCACTGGATTTTGAGTCCAGCGCGTCTGCCAATTCCGCCACGCCGGCGATAAGGCCAAAAGGATACGAGATTCTCGCGTAAGCTCAACGGTTCACCATTGTAGAGTGCGCTGTCCTCTGCGCTACCGCGTAAAACACCGGTCAATGGTCGCTCCGTGATTTTACTTGAAGTGATCTGGCAGAATCAGTTATGCAGGCCGCGATTGGCTACGTCGCTTTAAGGCAGGGTCGTAAAAGTCCTGTCGCCGCCATGTCCAGTGCCGGCTGTGTTGGTCGCCACGATCCGGAAATGATAGGTGGTGCCTGCACTTAAACCCGAGATGTTCGAAATGACAGGCTGGGTGTTGTTTCCAATTTTAGTTTGGTTGGCAGTTATGTGCCCATAGCTGGTCGTTCTGCCATACTGAAAACGAACCGTGGTGCTTAGGCTGCTGGGATTAACTGTCCCACGGAGTGTTGATGAAAACCTCGCCACATTCGTTGCCGGATTAGTCGTGACGATCGGAGGCCCAGTCACGCTTCGCAAATCATAACCGATAACGTCAAGATTGATGCCTTCCGGCGTCGTCGCCGTGACGTCGGAAAATTGTCCGGCACAACCAAATGCATTCTGGACATATGGATGCGCCTGGGGACAGGCGCCGCTCCACCAATCACCGAAATCGCCGTTCGGATTCTGATTGAAATTGATGACATGCGTGCTGCCGCTATTGATTGAGAAATAGCGCGTGCCGGAGGCAGTGATATTTCGATGAGCGAATGACGACCAACTGAACACATCTTGCGGGCGAAGATCGATGCCGGTGTGGCCCAATTTCGAACCGAGTCCCATGACTTCGCCGATTTCATGCTCGGTAGAACGTTGGGCATCGAAATAATTTGCGCTCGTGGGTCGAGTGAACTTAAAGCGCACCGCGGAATTGAGCGTAATGATTCCATCATACGGTCCGCCGTTACCAACTGTGCCGTTGGCGAACATGGCCGGCGGCGTATCCCCTCCCAGTGCGCGGCCATTCGCACTTGACGGCTCAACGGTCGGCGCCAACGGCGTACCCGGCAAACTCGCGACCGCGAGATTGTCATTGATGGTTTTCGCATCAGCCCTCAGGGCAGCGA
>DATDFM010000167.1:0-5550 GCA_036522635.1 Candidatus Udaeobacter sp.
TGCGTTTTTCGCTTCCTTAGCGGCATGCAGCACGGTGGGAACCTCCCACGTTAAAAACACGACCAAAAGTTTTAATACTGTAGTCGTGGATGCCGGACACGGCGGGAAAGACAGCGGTGCTTATCGCCGTTACGGTCCGCCCGAGAAAATGGTCGCGCTCGACGTAGCTCAACGTCTGGACAAAAAACTGCGCGAGTCGCAGATAAAAACGGTCATGGTCAGAGATTCTGACGTCTTTATCCCGCTCAATGATCGCGTTGCAATCGAAAATAAGCAGAAAAATGCTGTCTTTGTGAGCATCCATTTTAATGATTCACGTACGCGCCGGGCCAAGGGATTTGAGACCTATTATCACTCTGGAGCGTCATCGGATCTGGCCAATCGCATCCAGCAAAAACTCCTGACCATCCCAAATTCCTCGAATGGTGGAGTTCACACCGCGAACTTTCGCGTGCTGCGGTTTGCCAGTTGCCCCGCCGTTCTCGTGGAATGCGGGTACCTGAGCAATCGCGGTGACGCCAGCCAGGCGCGAGACTGGGAATATCGCGAATTACTGGCAGACAGAATCGCCGAAGCAATCGTTGAAGAGCGATACGGCTCAGGAGTTTATCGGCCGTCGCCTCAAATTGCCGCTCAATTACGGCAACAGTCGGAACCGGCTGGCGGCAACATTGCCCCGGCGGGCTCAAGATAGAAGTCGACAGCGACTACTAAAATTCCTTGCCGCGGTTTTCGGGACCGACAGCGGCGAGGAAAATTAGCAGAACGAAACATACCAGCGTGAAAAGGCCGAGTGCCTTTGCATAATCGGAATGGCCGTTCACATCGTGGAAATGATACGCCAACTGGGCCTCGACAACGGCCGTGTTTGCCGCAAAGAGATTCCCCAGTTGATAGGCAAAGCCCGGGAACGTTCCTCGCACAGCATCGGGCGACAATTCATTTAAATGCACCGGCACAATCCCCCATGCTCCTTGCACCATGAATTGCATGGCGAATCCGCCGATTACCAGCAGTATGTAGCCGGGCGAAAAGAGCCAAAGAGGAATCAGCACGATTCCAAGCGCGCAGCATAATGCAACGGACCGGCGACGTCCCCATTTTTGCGAGAGATAGCCGACTATGGTCCCACCGCAGATTGCCCCGAAAGCGTAAATGATTCCGGTTGTCGCCTTTTGTGTCACGTCATAGTGCCGCTGTTCGCCGAGAAATGTTTGATACATGTCCTGAGTGCCATGCGACATGGCGTTGAACGCCGTCATCAGCAAAACCACGTAAAGAAATAGCGCCCAGTGACGCTTGAGCACAAAAAGCGCTTCCTTCCAAAAATTGTCCATTCCATGTTGCTGTCGTAACCAGGCGGGCGATTCAGGCACATGCGCGCGAATGTAAAGGACAAGCATGGCCGGAAGTGCCCCTGCGACGAAAAGACCGCGCCAACCAAAGATCGGAAATACAATCCAATAGACAACCGCTGCGAAGAGATAACCGAAAGCATATCCTTGCTGCAAAATTCCCGAGAACAGTCCGCGCGCCTGAGTAGGCAGTGTTTCCATTGCCAACGACGCGCCTAATCCCCACTCACCGCCCATGCCAATTCCGTAAAGCGCTCGAAAAATCAGCAGCACAGTGAAATTCGGCGAAAACGCCGTGAGCAATTCCATAAGCGAATAAAAAACGATATTGATCATCAGTGGTATTCGCCGTCCAAAGCGATCGCCGAGCAGACCGAAGATGAACGCGCCCACGGGGCGCATGGCGAGTGTAACGGTTATCGCGTAGCTGAGATCGGCGACGCTCGTTCCGAAATCGCGCGCCATCGGCACGATCACAAACGTCAGTAGAAAGAAATCGAATGCGTCCAATGCCCAGCCGAGAAAACAAGCGACAAACGTGTTGCGCTGATCACGGTTGAGGAGCTTAAAAAGCCGAATCGCTTCCACAGCGTGTTTCAACTATTCGCCTCGCCCTGGTATCGCAAGCTTGAAACGAATGAACCTGGCCGATCGAGTACGAAAGTGTCGTCGGGTTCCCGACATCCAAGTCCTTCTTCTGCGGCAGCGCTTACAACGTAGGCTCGTCGTTACCGTCGGTTTTGTTGGCTTCCAGCATGTTTTCGAACGGCCGATAGAAGTTGGAGTAAAATGGATACGCTCGATCGGGATTCGCAGGACGATAACGCCAATGTTTGTACATCCAAAGCCAGGGCGCCGGGTTCTTGCGGACATAGGGCTCAAACGAATCCCAGCATGCTTGTGCGATTTGCTGAGATGTCATTTCAGCGGTGGTTTCAATCTTTGGATGAAATACCAGCCTGAAACATCCATCCGGCAGCGGTTCAGTATGTGCAGGAACAATGGGAACTCCTGTTCGCTCATGCAGCCACGCATGCGCCGACGTGACGCTTGTCTCTAATCCGAAACAATTGATTGCCACAGCCCCTTGACTCGGCGGGACGGTGAGATCAACCAACATGGCCGTACGCCCTTTTCGACGAAGCACCTTGTAAAGCCGGGTAATCCCACGCTCGCGTGGGACGAGCTGGTGACCAGATTGCTCCCGCAATCTTTTGAAAATTGGATCGAGCGATGAATTCTTGAATTCCTGCGAGATAATCGTGCCTTTCAGATCGAGAAAACCACAAGCCAGACTCAGCCATTCAAAGTTGCTGTAATGATAACAGGCAATCATCAAGCTGCGCTCCGGCCCTGTCTCACGCGCGATTTCCTCGAAGTTTTCGAGCTCAATATATTGAGAAAAGTTTTTTTGTGTTAAACGCGGACTCCAAAGGAGATCGATCATGGTCCGGGCAAAATGTTGGAAAGACTCGCGAACGATCTGTCGTCGCTGTTGCGACGAGAGCGAATCGCCGAATGCGGCCTCGAGGTTGCTGAGGGCTACCTCATAACGCTGCCGATCAACAAGGCTCAGCAGTGCTCCTGCGGCATGGGCGATGCGATAACACGCCTTTCGTGAACACAAAGGAATCACTTTGGTGGCGAGAATAAGCCCCAGCCACTCGAGGCGATATCGGATTTGCTTCCAGCGCGCCCGCATTGCGGAGTTTCAATCACGAAATCCGAATGTCTAACGCCTTCGGACGTTATGATGAGTTACCCGGTTTAGTTACCAGCCTTGTCCCGGGTTACTTACCGGAGGCAGGCTTTTTCGAAACTCTTTCTGCTGGAGCTCGGCATCCTTTTGTTGCTCCGCCTCTCGCGCCTGCTGTTCAGGACTGGGGGGCGCGCCGGGACCAGCACAGCCTAACGATGCGATCAGAAGCATCGAAATCAAAACAAACCTGGTAAGCATCTTTTTCATACGGGGATGGGAAATAACATGATAATCAGGGCGATCGATGCGGCAACCTCTCGCCAAGAGTCTTTTAAGAATCGGCGAAGCGGTTATTTAGTTTTCGTGACGTGGTATTCGTCCACTGTCTTGTCGCGGTAGTTATGTTCGAGAGTTTTCAGGCGTTCAAGAATCTCGTTCAACGCAAGCTCGTTCTTCAAATTCACCTGATAATCGATTTCCGCGCGCAGGCGGTCTTTGTGCGACTGGCGATTCTGGGACATCAAAATGATTGGCGCTTGCAGAATAGAAAGCACATTAATCCCAGTGCTCAGCAATAAGAACGGATATGGATCGAAGTTGATTTTGCCAACCCACGACAACCACATGTTTATCCATACCCAAACGTTGACGAGAACCACCGCAGCAATAATGAATTTCCAACTGCCGCCGAATTCGGCGATGAGATCTGCCGCGCGATCGGCAAGGGTAAGCTGCGCGGCCTCCTCGACATTGACGTTGCGGGTCGCACTGTGGCGCAAAAGTTCATCTGTGTGGCGTAACCGATTGGCAAGCGCTGTGAGCATCTCCAGCCCGACATTTGGGTTGCTTCGCACGAAGGAAAGAAAGTGCTCGCGCGAAAGCACAGCCAGCCGCGCGTCCTCAGCAACCCGCGCATCGGCTGAGCGCGGCTTACTCTCGAGCAAGGCCATCTCTCCAAAAAAATCGCCGCGGTGCAATTCCGTCAGCGTGACCTCGTGTCCGTCCTTCGCTCGCACGCAGATTCGAACCGTGCCGTGCTCAATCAAATACATCGAATTGCCCTCGTCACCTGCGCGGAAGAGAACCGCACCTTTTTTGGAGTCGACGCTCTCAAGCAGTTCGCACAATTCGTCGGCCGCTTCGGTATCGAGCGACTCAAACAAAGGCACATGGCGTAGTGTCTCGGCGTTCATTTGCAGGAAAGGGTTGGAACGGTGGTCACAATAAACGCAATGCGTCGCAGGGAGAAGCCACAAATCACTGCCGAAGTGACGCTCGCCGAGCGCCAGAATTGACTTGGACAGGTTAGCTTTTAGTTTGGTAAACGCGCCCCGCCGCGCGTTCCGATCCGTGAAAAACGTTCTCTTCGTCTGCACAGGCAATATTTGTCGGAGCCCGATCGCGGAAGGGCTTTTCCGCCGGTTAACCGGCAATCGGAAGGACATCGAAGTCGCATCCGCCGGCGTGCACGCGGTTCGTGGCCAGCCACCGAGCGTGTATGCCGTCGAAGTCTGCGCCGAAGACGGCATAAACATCAGCAACCTGCGGAGTCAACCGCTGACGGGGGCACTGATCGATCAAGCCACCCACATTTTCGCCATGACCGGTGCGCACCTCGAGACGATACAAACATTGTTTCCACAAAGCGCGGAAAAAACGTTCTTACTGCGTGAATTTGAAGAACCTGGCAGCACCGTGTGGCGCGATGTACCCGACCCAATCGGTCTCGGTCGCGAGGTGTATGAGGATTGCGCGCGAATCATCAAAACCGCTCTACCGGGCGTACTCGCATTCGTAGAACAAGGCCAGCTAGTCCGCCCTGGTGCGGCGCACTCGCCGGAGATATCTTCTTATTCCATGGACCATCTTTCTCGCCAATTCGAACCCGGATCCATCGCTTCCGCATCCGCTCCACGTTACGGCGATGCCTTGCGCAAAGCAGATCCCGAAATCTTTGATGCAATTGCCGCGGAAGAAAAACGCCAACGTGAGAACATCGAATTGATTGCCTCGGAAAATTTTGTCAGCCGCGCGGTGATGGAAGCTCAGGGCAGCGTGTTGACCAACAAGTACGCCGAAGGTTATCCACGGAAGCGCTGGTATGGCGGCTGCGAGAACGTCGATACGGTCGAGCAGTTGGCGATCGAGCGCGCCAAACGCTTGTTCAACTGTGACCATGTCAACGTTCAGCCCCATAGCGGGGCACAGGCGAACATGGCCGTCTACTTCTCCATGCTGCAACCCGGGGACAAGATTCTCGCCATGAATCTCGCCCACGGCGGACATCTTACCCATGGCCATCCGGCAAATTTCTCCGGTAAATTCTATAACGTCTCTCAATACGGAGTAAGCGAAACGACCGAGTACATCGATTACGACGCGTTGCAAAGACAAGCTGAAGAGGTTCGACCGGCAATGATTACTGCCGGAGCGTCAGCATATCCGCGCATAATCGATTTCCCACGCTTGCGTCAGATTGCCGATTCGGTGGGCGCC
>DATDFM010000168.1:0-5345 GCA_036522635.1 Candidatus Udaeobacter sp.
GTCCGAAGTGTGTAACCTTGCGTCGGCATGAAGGGACAGACGTCGAAGAATTGGCGTTCGATATTGGTTTCTATTCTGTGGACCAGACTGACGCTGGAAAATTGGCGCGCAAAGCTGGTCTCCGTCGTACTCGCGATCATGGTTTGGTACCTGATCAAACAAAACCTGGCCACGACTTCCTCGCCGTCTGAAAGACCTTCTCCCACACCCAATACGGAAACGCGTTGAGGGTCACACCATGGGGTGGCAAACTGACAAAGGCCTCCTCACGTAGAGATTCATGTGACGCATAGTTTTTTCGCTTTGCTCTTCGTCGGCGGATCTAATCAATCTCAGCAGGCAATCCTCACGCGGAGTTGCTTCACGACTGATAATGACTTGTCAGTAAATTTTGTAACTGTGTAGTGTAAATGAGACCGCCGATTTCAGATCCATCCGGAAATTCGTGCCTATGCGTGTCCATTCGTGGTTCCCTCGGTCGCTGTAGCTCGGGCTTTCACGAAAGCGCACACGGAACGTTCGATCTCCTTTGGCGTCGTCGCCCAATCGCAAACACTGATTCGGATCACCGCTCTTCCACGCCAAGTTGAGCCGCCACACCAGCATTCACCGGAACTCTGGATATTCTGTAGCGTGGTTTTCGTTAGGTCGTCGTTCTCACATGAGGCGAGCACCTGGTTGAAAACAACGTCGTTGTGGATCTGAAACCCTTCCTCGGATAAAAGCCGGGCAAAGCTTCGCGCGTTTTCACAAAGCTGTTCGACTAAACATCGGACCCCTTTCCGGCCCAAGCTTTTGAGAACAGCCCACAGTTCTATCACACGCGCCCGGGCGGACATCGATGGCCGAAAATTCATGCTGTCACGATTTTCGCTCCACTGAAAATAGGAAGCTGAAGCCTTGAACGCGCTCATCAATGCTTCGCGATGCCTGCACAGAATGATTCCGCTATCGTAGGGAACATTGAGGGTTTTATGCGCGTCGAGCGACCAGGAGTCCGCTAGTTCGATGCCCTCACAAATTTTTCTCATCGATGGAACCACGCGCGCCCAAAGGCCGAATGCGCCGTCCACATGAACCCATGAACCGGAAGCGCGCGCGTGTTCGCAAATTTGTCCGATGGGATCGATCGCTCCGGAATTTACATTGCCGGCCTGGGTGACGACTAACGCCGCTTCATCTAGCTTCGGCAATCGATCGGCTCGCATGCGTCCCTGATCGTCCACTGGAACAAGCTCGACGTTTTCGGTTCCGAGTCCGAGCATCGAAATCGATTTGTGAACCGCTGCGTGCGCATCGGCGCCGGCAATGACACGGATGGTTGGCGCGCCGTAAAGACCCTTGCGTGCAACGTCCCAACCGCGTCGGCGAAGCAATTCGTTGCGACCGGCGCACAGCCCTGAGAAATTGGCAATTGTTGTTCCGGATACAAAACCGGCTGCAGTTTCTTCGACGAACCCAAGCAACGAGACGATCCAACGTTCGCAGACTTCTTCGAGACGCGAATTGATCGGCGACATGACGTAATGCGCAGTGTTTTGGTCCCAGACATCTGCCATCCACCGGGCGGCGAGCCCGACCGGAAGAGCTCCGCCGTTCACGAAACCGAAGTATCGGCCGGCTGTTTGAGTGACTACAGCAGGCGCGCCGATTTCCTGGAGTTCATCGAGAACCAGGAATGGATCGTTCGGATTTTCCGGGAGCGGCTCGACCAGGGCATCCATCGCTCGCAGCGATTTTTCGTCGGGAAAAACCGGACGCTTTTCCAGGCTGTCGATGTACTCCCCGGCAAACTGCCGCGCCTTATCGAGTAACAATGAAAGGTCCTCACGATGTGCGACTCGACTCACGGACACTTGTTCATTTGCTGTCATGTCTTGGAAAATAGGTTGGCACATCGCGCCCCGCATTCCTAAAATGAGGGAATCAGGCTGCAACGGATGCAAAGTAACGACTAGGCTATCAAACAGCGCCTGTCGCCGTAACGCGAACTCAGGAATCTGTAGCCGCTGGTCGGCGATCGCGGCGTTCGGAACTTGTTCCTTTTTTTCTCCGTCTTCTACTTGTCTATCTTTGTGCGGCATCGAACGTGTATCCCTGTGCCACGTCGATCAGGTTGAACAGCGAGCCGCCGATACCAGCAACAGGAGGGACGGTATTGGCGCGCTGCTGAAGGGTCATTGTGCTGGCAGTGACTTCGTGCAGACGGTTATCAATCGCGCCCGGCTCGTTCACATTGGAGAGTGGCACGTCAATCGTGATTGTGCCGTTGTGTCCGGTCGTCACCTGGCAGTTCGCAGCAGGCAGTTGGGTGATGCCAGGATATGTCAGGGTCACCCCGCCGCCGACTAACTGCTCTGCATTTTCGCCAGCAAAGCACTGTACTGGCGTGCCGTTGAACGACTCGCTGTAGACAAAGAAATTCTTTCCCCCATTCGGATCCGTTGTGGATGGAACGAACCATTGGGTGAGCCAGACCAAATCAAGGTTCGGATCCTGAGTGATTGTCGGCGCGAGAGAGAGGTTGTTTAACTTCATCACCACCTGATAACAAGGCGCGGCGGCCGAACAAGGCGCCGTGGTGAGCAGGCGAATGCTCGAGTTAATGATGTCGAGCTGGGGCATGTTAGCGCTGCTAGCACCGTTTACTTCGTACTTGCCGTCCCCGCTCGGGTCCGACACGGAGTTGAACGGTGCCAGGCCCGCGATGTTTACAGGCGAGCTCGCCGCTAATAATCCATTCCCGCCGTTTTGCCGGACGAACATCCCGTGCGGGGCAGAGGCTTCGTCAACATTATTCGAATCGGCGTAAGCGATTTCCGCCTCCCCGTTAGCGCCCATGCGCAGTTGAAGAAAATCCCCGAGTGTACGGTCGCCGTTCTGGCCGCCAATGAGAGTATTCATGGTGCCGCGATGGATAAAGTGCTCACTCGCCAACAATGGCGCGGTAAACGTTGGACTGGCGGCATGAGCGTTCAATGTCTGCACCATCCACAGACTCCAGTCACAGCCGGCGCAGGAGTCGGGGCCGTTAGAAGGATTCGGTGCGACGCCGGGTGTGCCGTACCAGGCAATGTCGAGCCGTCCATCATCGCCAGCTACGGCCCACGCAAACACATTGTTGTGAAGAGTGCCCACAGGTGAACCCGATGTGTTAATTTGAATCGGAGCCGCCCAGCTGTTGCCTTGATCCGTTGAAAATGAATACTTCAGCACCGTATCGCCGATCACCTGACCGCTGCCATCGATAGGCGCTTGCTCCCACACGGCGTAGAGATTGCCAGCTTTATCGATCGCCATCGTAGGGAAATTCGCTCCGGTCTTATTCGACGAACCGAGGTCCGCCACCGGAAGATCGACGCAATTCAAGCCACTTGGATCACTCACATTTGGGACAGGCGCCCCAAACGCCACCGGGAAACAGCGGCCGATCATAATCCTGTTCAGGAGCGCATCATCGTGAATGACGAAAACGTGTTTTACCGGAGTCGGGAGCGTAACAAACCCGCCGGATCCATCGGGCTGACCCAGTGTGGTTGCCACAGGGCTTACCTCGTTGTTGCCCATAATGCCTTCATCACAACCCAGCGGGTTGCTGATTTGATTTGCCGGACCGAATTGGATCCCCGCAGTCGCCTCCGCGCCGGGCAGCGGCGAACGGTACATCACGAGAACATTCTGCCCAAAGTTCGTCGGTGAGCCGCACATTGCGGGGGCATGTGCGACTTCGTCATTTGTCAGGTAGATGCTGCCACCGTTGGTCGCGTCGCCGTCGAACGCGTACCATTGGCGATCAACAACTGCATCTGGAACACCAGTGTTGCTGCAAGTGAAAGTCGCACCCCGGTCATCCGAGCGGGAGGTACTAAAGTTTGCGAGTGTCAGGTCCGCAAAATAAAGATGGCCCGCCGAGTCGACGCCTGTTTCGGAATCACCGCCGCCAAAGCAGGTAGTGACCTTTCCTTCAAGAGCCAGAGCGCCGACAACCCACTTGAAGGTCTTACCACCGTCGAGCGACCGCCAAATCCAGCTGGTGTCGGAGGACTCCGACCCGGGCGCGCTGGTGTAAAGACGGTTCGGATTTGAAGGATCGACACGCAGGCCCTGCTCGAAACCGACGCCGCCAATTCCGCTGATGATCGGATGGCCAAACGCGATCGGCGCAGGCTTGGGTTTCGATGTGGCGAAACTTGCCGCGGCGAGCAAGACGCCAACCCAACAAAGAGTGAGAGCCACGAAGAGGCGTGGAATGAAGAGACCGGATTGCGACGAGGAATTTTTTTTCATGTAGATTTTCCTTTGTTAGTTGAAGTGGAGTGGAGTGCAGATTGTCGCTGACAATTCGAAAATTCCGGGCCGATCGGATGCTTCTGGCTGCCAACACTATCTGTTGAGGGCGCGTCAGATTCGAACTCTGTAGCCGCCGGCGTCCACCGCGCAGATTATGACCAATCACTAACGCAGGAACTCAGGAAGATTTTCAAGCCGCCGGCCAGCACATGAAACAGGCCAAACGCCGTTCACGAAACCGAAGTATCTGCCAGCTGTTTGAGTGACGACAGCAGGCGCCCCGATTTCCTGGAGTTCATCGAGAACCAGGAATGGATCGTTCGGATTTTCCGGGAGCGGTGCGACCAGGGCATCCATCGCTCGCAGCGATTTTTCGCCGGGAAAAACCGGACGCTCTTCGAGACTGTCGATGTATGCGCCGGCAAACTGCCGCGCCTTATCGAGTAACAATGAAAGGTCTTCACGATGTGCGACTCGACTCACGGACACTTGTTCGTTTGCTGTCATATCGACGAAAATAGGTTGCCCGTGTCGCACTGTGCATTCCCAAAAATGAATGAATCAGGCTGGAACGGATGCGAAGCAACGGCCAGGCTTTCAAACCAGGAACTCAGGAACCTATAGCCACGCTGCCGTGCTCGCGAAAGGTTTCGGAGCTGTCTTAGCATCCTTGTTTCGCTACCAATCGAAGCATTAAGAATCGTGCCACCGCCTTTTGCTGAAAAATCCGTGCTCGCCCCGGCCTCGGCTAAGTTTCTCCAAAGCTTGGTCGCCGTTACGAGTGGCAGGAGAAACCAAAAATAATCCGCAAAGCTGCTGAGCTCACGCATGTTTTACGATGGTGACGCGGAATTTCCGACGTCTACTTGTTACTCGGATAGCGCTTTCTTTGTTTTCCTCATTTTCGGGCTGCGACCTTCGTGGTGTCTTTCACGGGATCTTGCGTACCGTCTGGAATAGATGTTGACGTTCGAACGCGTTTCTGCCGGAATCACCGCCACAAATGAAAATTCGAATCACAGCAGTTGTTACAGCTCTATCGTTTGCGGCGACAG
>DATDFM010000169.1:0-35160 GCA_036522635.1 Candidatus Udaeobacter sp.
AAGAATTTCCCGCTCCAGTCGTGAACGCACATCGCCTGTGAAAAGGGCTTCCAATTGCGCCGGCGCACCTAACGTTGGCACGCGCCGTTTTTGTGGCGCGCGCGCAGTGCTGGGCTGGGGCCGCAAGGCGAACCAGTAAAACGCATGTGGCCCGACCATGATCGGGTAGGCCGACTTTCTGATTCGTGGAAAATAGTTCTGGCTGAAAACCTCCATTAGCGTGCAGCCGGAAAAACGCGAGAGATCGAGCTGCGTCGATTGGGCGAATCGGGACAGATTGACCACGACCAGGAGCGTTTCGTTTTCGTAACGGCGCAGAAACGCGAGCACTTTGGGATTATCCGGGTAAAGAAATTCGAGCGACCCGCGCGAGAACGCCTTGAAATTTTTCCGCATCGCGATCACACGACGCGTCCACCACAATAATGACGAAAGGTTTTTCTGCTGGTTCTCAACGTTAACCGCTTCGTAGTGGTATTCAGGATCGATTGTGATTGGCAGATAAAGCTGTTGCGGATTGGCTCTTGAAAATCCGGCGTTGCGGTCCGGGCTCCATTGCATGGGCGTGCGGCAACCATTGCGATCGCCAAGATAAAAATTGTCCCCCATCCCAATCTCATCGCCATAGTAGATGATAGGTGTGCCCGGCATGGAGAAGAGCAGCGTATTGAGCAGCTCAATTTTACGTCGATTATTCGCCAACAACGGAGCAAGCCGCCGACGAATGCCAAGATTGATACGCGCGTGCGGATCGGTCGCGTAGACTCGATACATGTAGTCGCGCTCTTCGTCGGTGACCATCTCCAGCGTGAGCTCGTCGTGGTTGCGCAGAAACATTGCCCATTGACAATTCTCCGGGATCGCCGGCGTCTGCTCCATGATGTCGATAATCGGGAACCGGTCCTCCATCTGGAGGGACATGAACATCCGAGGCATGAGCGGGAAATGAAAACTCATGTGCGCCTCGTCGCCGTTTCCAAAATACGCAGCCGCGTCCTCCGGCCACTGATTCGCCTCCGACAGCAACATGCGATTCGGGAACTTTGCGTCGACGTGCGCGCGAAGTTCCTGGAGATACTTGTGCGTGTCCGGAAGATTCTCGCAATTCGTGTCTTCCCGTTCGTAAAGATATGGAATCGCGTCTAGCCGAAGCCCATCTACGCCCATCGACAGCCAGAAGTCGCAGACCTTCTTCACGGCGTCGTGCACGGCTGGATTATCGAAATTCAGGTCCGGCTGGTGTGAATAAAAGCGATGCCAGTAGTAAGCCTTCGCCAACGGGTCCCATGCCCAATTGGATGTTTCGAAATCTTTAAAAATGATTCTCGCGTCCTTGTATTTTTCCGGGGTTTCGCTCCAGACATAAAAATCTTTGTAAAGGAAATCGTCGTCGCTGTAGCCGGGATCTGTTACGCCAGTCAACATTGGCCCGCCGCCGGCAGCGCCCGCGACTACGGGTCCGTGGCGTGCTATTGCGCGCCGCGATTTTTGGAACCATGGATTTTGATCGGACGTGTGATTGATCACCAGTTCAGTGATCACCCGCAGATTGCGCTGATGCGCTGCGTCGAGAAACGCCCGAAAATCGTCGAGCGTGCCGAAATTCGGGTTTACATCAAAATAATCGGCAATGTCGTACCCGTCGTCGCGCATCGGTGAGGGATAGAACGGCAGCAACCAGATCGCCGTCACGCCGAGTTCCTGCAGATAATCGAGCTTCTCCATGAGCCCCCGAAAATCGCCCATGCCGTCGCCGTCGCTGTCGCAAAAGGTTTTAACGTGCAGCTCGTAGATAATCGCGTCTTTGTACCAAAGCGGATCCACGGATGTATTTGTATCCCCCTGTCCCATGGATTAACTCTTGACGCACGAAACGCGCAGCGCAATTGATCGATTTTTCATCTTCGAAAGCAATGCGTCCGTTCAGCTTAACACACCCGATTACGGTAGCAGCGCTCGATCGCTTTGTTGACGACAGTTTTTATCACGCATGGGAAATTCGAAAGTAACTTCTTCTACAAGACGCAAACCGAAGAAACGTGTGCGAATGGCACAGCCGGACGCGGGTTCACGTACGACCCCACCTCCACTCGAACCCGGAGCCCCCACTGACTTCGAACTGATGAAGGGCATTCAGGCCGGCGACGCCAATGCGTTGTCTCAGCTGTACGACCGCTACAACGGAATTCTGAAGGCACTGATCCTGCGAGTCATTCACAACGAAGCTGAGGCCGACGATCTCTTGCAGGAAATTTTCATGGAGATCTGGAATCAAGCCAAAAATTTTTCGGAGCAAAAGGGCAAACCGCTGGGATGGATGGTAACACTGGCAAGACGGCGGGCCATCGACGGTTTGCGCAAAAAGCAGGCGTATGCGCGCGCCGAGGAACGCCTGCAAAACGAAACGGAACAACAGCCCGAAGCCTGGGTACACAACGCCACCGAAGAGGAGATCGTGTTAAGCGACACGCGCGTGCTGATTCGCAAAGTCATCAGCAGCCTGCCACCGGCCCAGCAACAGGCAATCGATCTCGCATTTTTTAGGGGGATGAGCCAGCGCGAAATCGCAGCAAAAACGAATACACCGTTGGGCACGGTAAAAACGAGGCTTGAATTGGGACTAAAAAAAATATATGACGGGCTAAAGGACCTCAAAGATGAACTTTGAGCAGTTTCAAAATCAGTCCCGACTTTATGTGATTGGCGCACTGGAGCCGGAGGAACTCGATGAATTCGAGAAAGCGCGGGAGAAATTCGGCAAAAAGGCAGATGACTTCATTAGCAAATGCTATGCATTGCACGAAGCGTTCGCGTTGAGCTTGCGTCCGGCCAAGTCCTCCGACGCAATCAAGGAACGACTCATGGCGATGGTTAAGGCGAAGAAGGAAGCCTGATTTCCACCCTCCCTCCTCAACACTCCATTTCGCGCAGAATAAATTCCTGCAGAAAGCCGTAGAAGTTTACCTGGAACAAACTCAGGTCGCGTCGCGATCCTATCGGCGAGCGAAGATGGTCGTTTAATTCCAGTTCGGTGAAATTGTTTTTTGTGGCAATGACGAGACGCGCCTGATTTAGCGCGCTCAACCATGCGTCGGCATGTTTGGTTGGAATGCGCAAGATACGGTTTGCGAGACTTTCTTCATTCCCATTGAGCTGCTCCAGATCGGCGCCCACGGTCTGGGTCGCGGTCTGAAAAAGCCGGCGCAACTCGGGTTCGACATAGATTTTCCACTCCGCACAAAATTCCGCCTCTTTTCCATTTGCAGGGGGGCTGAAGATACGTTTTTCGGCGGCAGGCGCTGCTTCGGTATTGGCGCTTGCCGGAATTTGCCGAAGCAGTTCGGCAAGAAACGGGTCAATCTCGGAGATTTCGATTTGGTTCCTGCGTCGACGGATCTCCATGACTAAGAAATCTTCTCAATTGTGGCAAGTAGCAGGTAACCGTGCAGTTGTTGCACATAAAGTTCGGCTGGTTCCCGCATACCGCTCCACAAAATCGAACGTCCTTTGTGATGCACCTCTAACATGTGTCTCTCGGCTCTCTCTCGCGGATATCCGAAAACACGCTGGAAAACCATCGTTACGTAGCTCATCAAATTTACCGGATCATTATGGACTACCACTTGCCACGGCACATCAAACGCTTCTTTCGCACTCGTTTCTTTTTCAATCGTTGGCGCGTCGATAGTGGATGGCGCCGCAGCTTTTGGATGCGCGATTTCAGCAATTAGGGGCGCTACCACCTGCACCGTAAGTGGCTCCGCACTCATAAAAAAAATGCTAACATACGCAGCTTTCGGTTCAAACCTGCGAATCACTTCCAACCTGAACGCCCATCTGGCTAAGAATTCTTTCCTGCGTGTCGTGCATTCTCCTCAGATCGGGCGGCGTTCGGTCGTCAAACCCATGCAGATGCAAAAATCCATGCACCATGTTCAGTTTGAGCTCGCTCATCAACGAATTGCCAAATTTGCGAGCGTTCTGTCGTGCGGTTTCGACACTGATAAAAATTTCGCCGGCGTGAAAAGTTATGACGTCCGTAGGCTTGCTGTCCCCGAAGAACTTCCGATGCAATCGCGAGATACGCCAATCGGAAACGAGCCAGACAGAAATAGCATTGAGCTTGCGCAGTTCAGTTCGTTTGCCTCTTCCTAATTTTAGGCAACGCTTCACGGCGTCGCCTGCGAAGCTTTCGAGCTCGGCAACATTGACGGAGATCGTTCGCTGAATATTGCGCACGCTAATTCTCGGAAGTGTCATTCTGGGCGGAGCGAAGCTGCAACGTAGCGCCGAAAACTTTCGGTGCGAGGCCAGGCTTTCAATCTCTTATTCTTACTGACGGCCCAGCAACAGAAAAGAAACTGAGATGTCTCGACTTCGCTCGACATGACAGATTGCGTCTCACGCTGGCGGCCTGTGTTCCGACTGAAAATTGCGCGTGATCAAGCGGGCCCCCTTATCAAACGTTAAATACGCCCATGCCCATTGAATGAGCACGAGCAAGCGGTTACGGAACCCGACCAGGAAGATTATGTGCACAAACAACCACGCCAGCCAGGCGAGAATCCCACTGAGGTGAAAAAATTTGAGGTCGGCTACAGCCTTGTTGCGGCCGATCGTTGATATGCTGCCTTTGTCGAAATACCGAAAAGACCGCGGTTTTTCGCCGTGGATCATTCGCAAAATATTGCGAGCCGCCTGGCGTCCCTGTTGCATAGCCACAGGCGAAACTCCCGGCAAAGGCTCTCCGGTTTGATGTGAGAAATTTGCCAGGTCTCCAATCACCTGCACTTCGGGGTGTCCAGGAATGGTCAGATCATCATTCACAATGACTCGGCCAACACGGTCCACAGGGGCGATCAGCGTTTTTCCGACGAACGATGCGTTGTTGCCGGCCGCCCAAATCTTCACCCGACACGGGATGAATTCTCCGTCCAATTGCACGCCGGATTCTGTGATGTCGGTTACTCGCACGCCCGTGCGCACATCCACACCGAGCTCGACCAATTGCTTTCGCGCGCTCTCGGACAAATCCGGAGGATACGCAGCGAGCAAGCGCGGGGTACCTTCGATAAGAATCACGCGTGCTTCAGACGGATCGATATGGCGAAAGTCCTTCGCCAGTGTGTATCGAGAGATCTCAGCGATAGCACCAGCCATCTCAACGCCGGTCGGGCCACCGCCGATCACAACAAATGTCATTGCTGCCTTGCGCTCGGCTTCGTCTGTTGTTTTCTCGGCAAATTCGAACGCCAAAAGAATGCGCCGCCGCAGTTCGACCGCGTCTTCAAGACTTTTCAATCCCGGTGCGAGTTTTTCCCACTCCTCATGGCCGAAGTACGAGTGCCGTGCGCCGGTGGCAAGGATCAGATAATCGTAATCGAATACGCGATCTTTCGTTTTTACTTTCCTGGTTTCTACATCGACGGATTCCACCTCGGCGAGGACGACTTCAACGTTCTTGCATTTGCTCAGGATTGCGCGGATTGGGGCAGCAATGTCGGCGGGCGAAAGCGCCGCTGTCGCGACCTGATATAACAGAGGCTGAAACAAGTGGTAATTTGTCCTATCAATTACCGTCAGGCGTACATCTTTACAGGCGAGCTTCTTCGCTGCCTCAAGACCGCCAAAGCCTGCACCGATAATGATCACTTGCGGCTTTGGTTCGGCCGATTCCATGCTGGAAATTGTAGGGCGTCTGGTCCGCTCGCGCCAGTGAGCTTAGGTTTCGGGCTAGTCCATGTCCATGTCGCTCGGCGACCGCGGCTCCGTTCCATGGACCCCCGAAAGCATTCGGGGCTGACACAGACACCCCACAATTTAGCGTTTGTCATTGCGCGTGCGCGAATTAGCTTTCCGGCCGTATGCCGAAGCCCATTGCACGCAGTAAAACGCGCAAATCAGTGGCGAAACGCTTCAAGATCACCGCCCGTGGAAAGGTCTTGAGAGGGCGTTCCTCGCGACGTCATCTCTTGTCTTCAAAAAGTGCAAAGCGCAAACGCCGGCTAGGCAAAGCAGCCCTTGTCCACGAAACAGATGTGGCACGAGTAAAGGCGAATCTTCCTTTCGGGTAAAAAAGAAAGGGACATTCGCGCTGCCGCTGTCCGGACGCGCAGCGCGGCGTTTGTACCTAGTAACGAAAGTCCGGCACTGGCACGCTGTCTCCCGCTGCTCTTTGCGATCGGATTGCCGCCGTCGTACTTGAAGTCCTGACGCCGGACCACTGCCGCGCGGCTTCCAACGAATTAGACGCAGGCTCAGGGCTGTAAAGATCACGACGATTAACGAGTGTTGTGCAGGATGTGGCCGCAATAGAAAGACCGATCAGCAAGAAGCACCCGCGCCATCTCACGCAGCCGATGCAAACAGAAGCGGAAGGCACTGTCAATGGATGGTGCATCTCCCGGCGTGCATACATGATGATCTCAAACTGACGCTGCGTTTTCGAGTTGCACATTCCCCCCGGTGCGGGGAAATTTGCGCTCCGTCAGGGGCTATGGATTGAGGACTTACAAACCCCGCCAGGGCAGGAATGCAGCAACGGTAGTATGATCCTCCTTGCCGTAGTTCTCTGGCGGGCTTTTTTTTGTTAACCGCGTCACTCCGTCCAAGCCGATCCAGCGATTCGCGATGAAACTTCTGAAGATCAAGACCGTGCGCTTCTCTCAAATAATCGAAAGCTGCGGTAAGCCGCAGGTCTACACGTTGTGGCAGAAACCGTCCGATGATCGCCACCTCCAGTCGCAAATCAAGAATCACCGCGTAATGACAATCTTGAAAAGCGAAAGCGGAACGGATTTCGGAATAGTCGGGTTTAAGGAAACGAAGGAAGCGCGCTATCTCATTTTTCCAAAATCGCTAAAACGCTTTGCGGAAAAGCGCATCGTGGGAATCGACTGGGCGTTTGTGCGCGAGTAGCCCGTTCCAGAGAGGCTTACCCGGGCGGCCACGCCAACGCGCGTTTGCCGAGTAAATGCACGTGCAGATGCGGCACGCTTTCGCCCGCGTCAGGTCCGCAGTTGATCACGACTCGATATCCGCTGGACAGCTCCAACTCTTTCGCCACGTCTCGTGCAACCAGAAGAAGTTTTCCAAGCAACGCGGCGTCCTGGTCGGTCGCTTCCGCGAGACGAGGAAGGGCCTTCTTGGGCACGATCAGGACATGCACCGGCGCCTGCGGATCGACGTCGTGAAACGCAATCGCGTCCTGATCTTCCCAAATGACCTTCGCCGGAATTTGGCGCGCAATGATTTTTTCGAAAATCGTCATTGACCGTAGCGTTTCACTAGTGCAGCGAACAATCAAGCCGCGCACAATCGGTGACGAATGCCAGTTTCTCGCGAACGAAGCAGACAATTTCCTCGCGTAATGCGTCGCACGCGCGCGTCCATGTTTTGGTTCCACGTAGATGCTTTACACACGGTTGCAAAGACGAAAGCCGAAGATTGTCAGCGCCGGCTTCGATCAAGGCATCAATTCGCTTTTCCAAAAGGCCAAAAAACGCAAGCTCGTAGCCGGCGCCGGCACAACACGCGATATCCAGTAGCGAAATAGAAACAGGCGGCGGTGCTGGCGTAAAATGGCGGCAAATCTCCTTGTAGCCGATCGCGGCCAATACGTCGCGCACTGTTTGCGACAGTTGATTGAAGGCCACTACGTTTTCGTCGTTTCGCAGATGCAGATAGAAAGCAATACTTTCGGTCACGTGTTCAGTGAGCCACCAACCGGGGTAACCCGCTTCACTAGCGGCCCGCGTGATCGCTGCGTGAAGCCAGTCACGGTTGAACTCGAAGAGTTGCCCGGATGTGGTCCGGAGATATGGAAATTCTTCCTTAAACGCGACCATGGTTCTTGATTACTCGCTCGCGCGAACGGCTAGGAACATTCGGGTTCTGTTTCATTGTTTCAGGGGGAAACAATTCCTTTTGAAGCGCATTTGGTTTTATCCGGCGCCCCAACGTGTGGATGGCATCAACGAATTCATCGACGTCTTGAAAGCGCTGGTAAACGGACGCGTAACGGAGGTACGCGACCTCATCGATCGCGCGCAGCTTTTCAAGCACTCTGGCGCCAATGGCAGACGAGAGAACTTCGCGTCCGCTCGTCTCGAGTTCGTGAATGATTTCGTCTACCATTTCCTCGAGAGTAAGCAGACTGGTAGAACGCTTTTCAAAAGCTTTTGCGATGCTGGCAGCAAGCTTGCGACGATCGAACGGTTCATGTGTTCTGTTGCTTTTGATTACACGCAGGTCCGAACGCTCGATTTCTTCGTAGGTGGTATAGCGGTATTTGCATTTTAGACACTGGCGGCGACGACGGATGCTGGAACCGTCGCGCGATTGACGGGAATCGATGACTTTGTCGTCACGCGACCCGCATTTGGGGCAACGCATAGTGTCTGACGCTAATTAGCACACCATAAATTGTGGCGTCAATCCTTGTTTCTCGCTTTTGCAAACGTTTCGCTGACCAAATCGATGCAGGGATACTCACGTATTCGCGCGAAGGTTGAATGGCGGGGTAGGGCGCGGCACTCCTGTGCGCGCCGTTTAAAATGAGGTCGCGGCGTGCAGAGGGCTCATTGCCCTACCTTTGACGCGGGCGTGAGCCACTTCGCACGAGTGCTTTGAAATGCGATGCGTCCGCGCATCGCCTTTGATCAGTGATTCATCGCGTTGACGCAGGCATTCGCGAACGTTACACCCGTTCCGATGCAAAATAGCAAAGCAGGCGCCGCCACGTACGGACCATGGTTGGTTGGCCTCGGAGCTGCGCTCTGGGGCACGGAGAGCGCGTGGCGTATCCCGCTTAACGAATTGTTCGATGCAAAAGTAATCGTTTTTTGGGAACACATTTTTATCCTGATGATGTTCCTGCCAATCTTGATCTCGCAGTTGCACGAAATTTCAAAGATTCGCGCGCGTACGTGGGGATTTCTAGTCTTCTCGGGGTTTGCTGGCTCGGCGGTGGGTACGATCTTTTTCACGCTGGCTTTGAAGCACGGCAACCCGACGGTGGTCAACGTGGTTTTGAACATTCAACCGGTGATCTCAACGATCGGCGCGCTCTTTCTATTCGGTGATCGCCTTGCTCGTCGTTTCTTCCTTTACGCCGGGATTGCAATCGTCGCCGGCATTTTGGTGTCTGTCACGCATCCGACTCAGATCGGAGTTTCATTTGAGAGCGCAGGCCTCAACATCGGCACCGGGTACGCGCTGATCTGTGCGTTATTCTGGGGTCTGTCCACGGTCGCCGGTCGCGGTGTAATGCTTGGCATGTCGCTGCGACTCGCCTCCAGTATGCGCATCGTGATCGGACTCGTTTGTATGACGGTGATACTTCTGGCGTACGGAAAACTGAATGGCGCGGCGCTCTGGCCGGAGACCGCACAAGCGCATCCGGTAAAAGCCGTGGCGTTGCTGTTGTTGCTCGCGTCAATCTCAGGCGGGATTCCTCTTTTAATCTATTTTCAGGGGCTTCATCTCACTCGCGCATCAACAGCAGGTTACTTCGAAATGTTGCAAACGCTCGCCGCCGTCTGTATCACCTGGGGTTTTTTCCACGCCAGTCTTTACCCGCATCAGGTAATCGCGGCGATCGTTCTGATTGCTGCGGTCGCGATGGTGCAGCACGTTCAACAACAGGCGGAACCTCACGATTCTTCGATCCCTCAATGAAATTAATCCGGTGGCTTGTAATCGTCAGCATCGTGCTTCTGGTGGTTTATGGCGCATCGCCATATTTTTCCTTTTGGAGATTCACGGCCGCCGTGCGATCGCGGGATGCCACGGCAATAAGTTCGCATGTTGATTTTCCTGCTGTTCGAGCTTCTCTGAAAAAGCAATTGGTGACGCATTTCGCCAGCCGGACAAACAGTCACAAGCGCTGGGGTAACCTCGGCCCCACCCTCATCGATGCCATCATTGATGCTTACGTCACACCGCAGGGAATCGCAGCGCTGCTTTCAAATCCCGAAGCGCTAAAGAATCTGAAATCGCCGCGAGAATTCCATTTCGAATTCGGCAAAAACTTAGATTTGTCGAAAATGAAATACGGGTTTTTCAACGGGCCGCGCAGTTTTGTGGTCGATCATGATGGAATCAAACTCACGTTTCATTTCACAGGCTCAGGCTGGCAGCTTCACGATCTGGACCTCGGTTTGACCGACCGGAAGGGTTAATTGTCAGCCAGATCGCAGAACAAGTCGCTGGATTGCGGAGCGGCTTCTTACACCAGGCTAAAGTCGGAAATAGTTTTTGGAAGCACGCCGTGTTTCGCGCAAAGATCTGCAAATGTGCGCAACCCTTTCTTCTCTCTCGCTCCAAAGCCGAATCGAAGATGCTCGTTGTAGTAACAATCAAGGAGGTTCTTTGTGATTGCCTGCTTGTTATCACTGACGTCTCCCACAGCGTCCGACACGATGCCCGGGATGTCGGCAAGATTTTCGTCTCGCAATTTGCGGAGTTGTTGTGCGATTGACGTTGCTTCGGCAACTTCGGGCCGGATCAGCCAAAGCGCGTAAACGAATGGAAGCCCGGTGAGTTCCTTCCATTGCTCACCAAGATCCCAGAATTGGTATGCGTCGGCGTGGTCGTGCCGAAACCTCATCGCCTGGTCGCCGATCAGCAGCTGCGCGAGTTGCGGCAGTTGGAACATAGACATTTTGTCTGTGCGCCCAGCGGAGATGTTCTCCGCTTTTCCCGATTCAGCAGGCTGCGAATGCGTAGCGGCAGCGGGTTGCAATCCCGCTGGGCGCACCGACTGCAATTCTTTGTTCTGAATCAGGCGCGGCTTCAACCCAAGCTCGGCGAGAAGGCAGCGCAGGAGATTGACCGCTGTTTCAGATGCCGGATCAAGTTCGATTTCCTTGATGTGTGAGATATCGCCAACATGTGCGACTACCACACTGTAAACCGGGCCATCGGATGAAATAGAAACGCCATCAACAATCCGGTAGATCGGGTTGCGCAAAAATTCGAAGCTGGAAACAAGCGCGACATCGAGCTCGCCTTTCGCGAGTCGATGACACAAAGCGGATGGATGGTCGAACTCAACATCACCCGGCCAGCCGCGGATGAGCGGCCGAGCGTTCAAATATTTAACGCAACCGACGCGGACGGATTTCAATTTGCAACGTGACCAAAAGCGGATTCATCGTGAGCGGAGCGCAGTGAAGTGGAAGGATCCCGCGAAACTAGCTGTAAGTTTTGCAACCGGATTCCTCGATCTCGCAGAATGACAGGAAATGCTATGCGCACGTAAGCTCGACAGACGCTGGCGCCGCGTGTGTACCATTTGGCCGATGCGTAATATGCCGGTAATGACTGTCGCGCTGGACAGGTTCGCGGCCAGCTTCGCGAATGGCGTGTTCAAGCGCCGCAATGGTTTGTTGCTGGGGTGTAGTGGCACCAGCCATGTGGAAAATCTTCTCCTCCAAAATTGTGCCGTGAAGGTCATCCACTCCGTAGCTCAGCGAGACCTGCGCCAGAGGCAATCCCAGGCTAACCCAATACGCCGTCAGGTGCTCAATGTTGTCAAGGTAAATACGGCTAACCGCTAGATTGCGCAGTTGATCAAATGCCGAGGCGCGCTTGATATGGCCAAGGATTCCGTTGGACTGCGTCGGTTCGAACGCAAAAGGAACAAACCCAGTAAAACCACCGGTTTCATCCTGCAATTGCCGTAGTTGCCGTAGATGATCAGCCCGCTGCGCAAGCGTTTCGATATGTCCGTAAAGCATCGTGCATGTGCTGCGGCCGCCCATGGAATGCCACGTGCGATGCACATCGAGCCACTCGGGAGCGGTTTCCTTGCCGCGGCAGATCTGGTCCCGCACAGTCGGATCGAAAATCTCGGCGCCACCGCCGGTGATCGAACCGAGTCCCACTTCACGAAGAATTTCCAGCGTGTCGCGAAGCGGCATCTTGAAAACTCGCTGGGCCAAATGGCGTGCTTCGATGGCGGTGAATGCCTTTATATGCAGGTGCGGATCGAGCGCCCGCAATCTTCTGAGGAGGTCGAGATACCACTCTTTTTTCAAACTGGGATGCAATCCGCCGACCATGTGCACTTCGGTGACGCCCAGTGGAAGGGCATCACTGACCGCCTGGACAATTTCGTCAATCGCATATTCGAATGCGTGCGCATCGCGCTTCTTGGCGGCAAATGCGCAGAACTGGCAGGATAAGATGCAGATATTCGAATAGTTAATGTACCGATTGTGGATGTAGGTCGCGTAATTGCCGTTCTTTCGCTCGCGCACTACGTTGGCGATGATTCCAAGAGCGTTAAGATCGTTTGAACGGTACAGGGCCAGAGCGTCCTCTTCTGAAACCCGTTGCCGTGCCTCGACCTTCTCGGCGATTGGTCTGAGTTCCTTTGGAATGAGCTGGTAATTCATTGGCACACTCTCGTTAATCGCGCGTGAAGCATGCACAGGGCGCTCGCGGGTTGCAACAAAAACGATGCCTGCAAGGATGTTGGACGACGGAGCTTGATTTTTCTGGCAGGTTTTATCCTGTGCCAACGTCCAAGTCACGATGTCTCAAAACGATCGAGGAAATCAGGGTAGATCGGAAGAAGATGCCGATGACGTCCGGCTGATGCAGTTGATTGGCCGCGGCGATACCCGCGCCCTTGAACAGCTGATCGAGAAGCATCAGACGCTGGTGGCAGGTACGGTCGCGCGCATGCTCGGCAGTAGTTCTGACGTGGAAGACATAGCGCAGCAGGTATTTATCCGCGTCTGGAAAAGCGCGCGCCGATATGTACCGCGCGCAAAGTTTACGACGTGGCTTTTAAAGATCACCCGCAATCTGGTCTTTAACGAGATGCGCCGCACGAAGCGTCGCCCTCATGTTCCTCTGCAATCAGAGCCAGGCGTAGAGGATCCCCCTTTGAAGGATGAGACGAGCCTTGCGCCGGACGAATCTTTTTTGGAGTTGGAGCTACAGCAGGCAATAGAGGATGCGATTCAGCGGCTCCCGGACACCCAGCGAATGGCGCTTGTGTTGCGCCGGTATGAACAGCTCAGTTACGAACAAATCGCCGAGGTACTCGATCTTTCGGTCCCAGCGGTGAAGAGTGTACTTTTCCGGGCCCGCACAGAACTCCGTTCGCGGCTGAGTAAATATCTCGATTAGTCGCCAGATCGAGTCTCAATGACGTTCCTCGTCCTCAAGGACGCGACCTCGGACTTGCCGCGCCTCCGTATGATGCGTCAAGACGTGCACGCGTCCATCGCTCCCGCGGAAAAATGCGCTTAAAATCCAGCTGACGAAGCTGATCACAACAGCGCCCCAGAACGCGCTCCAGAAGCTGTCTACATGAAACCCGACCACGACACTGTGGACCAAAAGGAGGAGGAGTCCATTCAGCACGAAAATGAACAAACCGAGCGTAAGGAGAATGACTGGCGCGCTGAGGATTAACAGAAATGGGCGCACAAATGCGTTGAGAATCCCCAGCAAAAGCGATGCGCCGATAAGCGCCGCGACTGTGTCGTAATGGATCCCACGAATCACAGACGAGGCGACCATCACTGCAATTGTCGTCACAGCCCACCGGAAAACGAACTGTTTTACGCGGATCATATTTCCCTCAATTTACCCGATCTCATAATGAGAACGAGAAAGCACTTGCGAACGAGTCGATGAACGATAAACGAATTGAAGTCATTTAACTACTAAACAGCTGTGCCAAAGAAAACGAAAACTGCCGAAGAAATAAGTCAGACGTCGCCAGACTCTCGCGCCGCGGCTAAGACAAAAAAAACCGGTAAACGCCAGACGCCAAGACGTCCAACTACGGCAAAAAAGCCGCATAAGCCGAGCAGGATAAAAGATGCCACTGAGCAACCTGCGCAAATCTCAGCTTCTCCACAGGCGGACGTGACGATCCTGTCCGGCGAAGTTTCAGACGACACCGTTCGCCTCCGCGCCTATTTCATTTCCGAACGCCGGCGCAGATTTGCTTTGCCGGGTGACGCGGAGTCTGACTGGCTTGAAGCGAAGCGCCAGTTGCTCGCCGAGGCTCGGCGCTAAAGAATAACAGCAGACATGGAAAGTGCTTTGTCGGGATTGGCAGAGGCATTGCGGGAACGACTCGCAGTGATTAGCGACGACGACAGCCGCCGGAACGCGGACGCGCACATCGCACGGCTGCGGGCGGTCTCGGAAAAGATCGAAGCGTTGCAAGCGGCACTGCCGCAACCGGTCGATGCTAGATTGGCGCACTATCTTCAGCGCCGCAGCTACGACAAAGCGCTGGAACACTTGGAAAATTCGTAGCGCTCACGGCGGCAAACGCCCTTTAGTCCTGGTCCCCGGCCTCACTCGCTAACAGAAAACCAACCATAAACGGTTTCGATCAAGCGCCCATTCCGCTTTCCTGCTGATTCAGCGAGCGCGCAGCGTGCCGCAGTTTTTCTATCGTCTCTGGGTAACTCACTGGCTGCATTGCCACGAAACCATAGAAAACGCGCAGCGGAATCACGCGGTCGTGCTCGCCATCGCCCGAATGGAGCCAGAGTGCCTCAAAATTCAGCGCTGGCGCCTGGAGCAGCCGCAGCTCGAACTGGCGCTCGCCTGCGGGCAGTGCCGCGACGGCTTCCAGCGCTCGCGGCAAGAGCTGCAAGTAGCTGCCGGAAGCTGACATCTGGCGCACCTTTTTCTGGTCGTGCGCCACGTCGTAAAATGCCCGCGGTGTCTCGCGCTCGAATTCGATCACGCGCACGCCGGTTTGTGCCGCGCGCGGATCACCTTCCCGCAGCGCCTCCAACCCTAGCGTGAATACAGGATGCGCGAGTCCGAGCGACCGTCCCTTCGTGTCCTCGATCTGTTCCACCGGCAACCCCGCTTTCACCCCGAGCAACGGCCGCTGCTCCCAGATGTGCCGCAGAATTTCCTGATCCACAAGCATCGGAAGGATAAACATAAAGTCGATGTGGCTTTTCGTGAAATCAGTATCTGTCCATGTGCCGGTGCCTTGATAGTTGCTGCTGAAATCAGAAACCGTCAGGTGCGATTTTCCATAAATCGGATCGTCGATGTCGAAGTAGTTATCGCCAAACAACCCTGCGGTGTAACCATAAATTACGCAGAAATGCCCGCCACCACCGCTCCACCCGATCCGCGCGCCCACCGGGCGTCCCGCATCGATCTCCGCCTTCACCGTCGCAAAATCGACGGACCCCGTCACGCTCACGAAATTCTGCGTCCGTTGCAGCGCCTTCGCCAGCCACCAGCTCACGTTGCAGGCATCCGGCACCGGCGTATCGCAACAGGTTGTCAGGCTTAACTCCGCGCAGGCGATATTGCACTGCGACCACCGGCTCAGAAACCAGTAGTAACGCGATACACTGTGCGCTGTCGCCGCCCAGCACCAATTCGACTGCGTCTGCGCCTCCATGTTAAAAGCCAAGGTTCGCGAGAAAAAAAGCCAGTTGTGAAAATCAATTTTCCGCTGCAAAGCGGAATAAGGCTTAGAAGTAGCATGGATGAGATCAGATAAGTTCATAGCAAAGTCGATTTCGTGATGATCGAAATCAGTCAGCTATCGCAACTCCCGTCAAGGCGATGTTAGCCACGCAAACGGGCTTGCGACGAGAATTGCCTCTTAAATATTGCGAAGTATTCGAGTGTCCGCTAAGAAACGCCCGACGGATAATACTGAAGCGTTTCGTCGCGCGCATCAGACCCATCCTCTGATGCGTGAGAGCTGTCGCGCTGGCGTGTCACACTTGCCGCTGTAATCCGCTGCGATACACCGCGCTTCTTTTCGAGCTGCAATTTTTAGAAATGCAACTTTTCGCCCTTTCGGTCTAATCCCAAGCAATGCCCGAAAAAGGAATCTCCGTGAGACGCCTTTTAGCGCGAGTACAGCTCGACGACGAGCTGTTCGTTCACGATCGGCTGCATTTCTTCCCGTGACGGGATACGCGCGACCTTGCCGCTGAGGCCGTCCCGATCGACTGTGAGCCAGTCGGGCACGGGAACAATCTGCGTGAGATCAAGATTGCGCAGCACAAGTTGCCGCGATTTTGGCTTGTCCTTGATCGTAATTTCATCGCCCGCTTTCACATTATACGAGGCGACATTCACGCGACGTCCGTTCACCAGCACATGCCCATGCGACACGAGTTGGCGTGCAGCACTGCGCGTGTTCGCAAAGCCAAGGCGATAAACAACGTTATCAAGCCGGGTCTCCAACAACTGGAGAAGCGTTTCACCGGTCACACCACGCTTGCGCAACGCGCGCTGGAAAATGCGCCGGAACTGTCGTTCAAGCAGCCCATACTGATACCGCAGCTTCTGTTTTTCGCCGAGGGCAATCGCGTAATCGGATTGCTTGCGCCGCGAGCCCCTGGGGCCGTGGATGCCGGGCGGGTAATTCTTCCGCTCCAATGCTTTCGACGAACCGAAGAGCGGCACACCGTAACGCCGGCTCACCTTTGTTTTTGGTCCTGTGTATCTAGCCATTGGTTTTCGTTAAATCGTTAAATCGTTAAACTGGCATCATCAGACCCTGCGTTGTTTCGGTGGACGACAACCGTTGTGGGGCACCGGCGTAACGTCGCGGATCACCGTGAGGTCGAGTCCGATCGCTTGCAGAGCCCGCACAGCGGACTCGCGTCCTGCTCCTGGGCCTTTGACCAACACTTCCACTTCTTTAAGTCCATGGCCCATCGCCTGGCGAGAGGCATCCTGAGCGACCATCTGGGCCGCATATGCGGTGCTTTTTCGCGAACCTTTGAAGCCAACCTTGCCGGCGCTCGACCACCCGATGACGTTGCCTTTCAAGTCAGTAATTGTCACGATCGTGTTGTTGAACGTGGCGAGCACATGCGCAACGCCCGAATGAACGTTCTTGCTACCTTTGGCTTTGACGATCTTGGGCTTATCAACCTCTTCGCTCGAGAGGGAAAGATTTTCGGGCGCCCCCGCTGCAGGCGTTCCCTGTTCTTTCTTTGGCTTTGCTGTTTTTTTTGCCGCCGGACGCTTAGCCGCTGCGTCAGTTTTTGGAGTTGCCTCTTTGGCCGCTTCGGCCGCTTCGGCTTTTGGAGCCTCCTCTTTCGCGGCTGTGGCTTTTTCAGCAGCTTCGGGTTGCGGTTTCGTCTCGTCCGGATTTGCAGGATTCGTTTCTTCAGCCATGGGAGTCGATGATTAAACTTTGCCCGCTTTCGCGTCGGGATTGCGGATTACGCCCACCGTTTTGCGTGGTCCCTTACGTGTGCGCGCGTTTGTTGAGGTGCGTTGACCGCGCACTGGCAAGCCTTTGCGGTGACGGATGCCGCGATAACAATTGATGGCCTGCAAACGTTTTAGATTGCCCTGAACGTCGCGGCGTAAGTCGCCCTCAATTTTGATCTTGTTGTTCGTGATTGCGTGAATGATTTCATTCAGCTGCTGCGGGGTGAGATCCTTGGCCCGTACGTTTGGGTCAATATTTGTCTGTTCGAGAATGCGTTTGGCAGTGCTAAAGCCGATTCCGTAAATGTACGTCAGAGACACCTCAACGCGTTTGTCTGCGGGAATTTCAACTCCTAGTAATCTTGGCATAAGTCAATGCTACACGACTCCAGTAATCAGCCCTGGCGCTGCTTGTGCCGCGGGTTCTTGCAGATCACGCGCACCACATTCTTGCGCTTCACAATCCTGCAGCTCGCACAAAGTCTCTTTACTGATGGTCGTACTTTCATAATCCGCGAAATCGAAAACCACGGCCGCCCGCCGGGTCGTCATCTTTGGCGATAAATAATTCGCCCTTTCGACAAATCGTAAGGTGAAATCTCTAGCATAACTTTGTCTCCTGGCAAGATGCGAATGAAATGGAGACGCATTTTACCCGAGATATGTGCCAGGACGCGACGGCCACCAGGGATGTCGACCCGGAACATGGTGTTAGGCAGCAGCTCAACGACGGTGCCCTCTACTTCAATTGCGTCTTTGCGCGCCATGTCAGAATTTCGGGATCGTCCTTCGTAACCAAAACGGTGTGCTCAAAATGCGCCGACGCGAGGCCATCCGCCGTGCACACCGTCCAGCCGTCCTCAAGCAATCGGACATCGGAGGTGCCGATGTTGATCATTGGCTCAATCGCCAGGGTCATACCCGCCTTCAATTTTGGTCCGCTACCGCGCTTGCCGTAATTTGGGATTTGGGGCTCCTCATGCATTTTTCGTCCGACACCATGCCCAACAAATTCGCGCACAACTGAAAAATTGTTTCGACGAGCTTCGTCCTCTATTTCGGCGCAAATATCGCCGACGCGGTGGCCTTCATACGCGACCTTGATTGCGCGCGCCAGCGCATTTTCCGTAGTACGCAACAACTGATCGGTACGCTCTTCGATGATTCCAACCGGAACAGTTGTGGCATTGTCGCCAACCCAACCATCCTGAACGATGCCGATGTCGAGCTTCACTACATCGCCATATTGAATGCGCCGCTGGCCCCCAATCCCATGGACGACCTCGTCATTAAGGGAGATACAAATGTTCCCGGGGAAAACGCGGTGGCCGAGCCGGTAGCCGAGAAAAGCGCTCTTCACGCCGGCGTCGCCCATGAAATCCGCGGCTGCCTGATCCACTTCCTTCGTTGTAATTCCAGGCCGGATCAGATCGCTGACTTTGTGGAGGATGTCGCCTGCCGTGCGGCATGCCTGCCGCATCTTCTCAATCTCCCGGGCGTTCTTGATCGGAATCATTTCGCGGTCTTGTTTTCAATCAATTTTGAGATATCGGAAAACACCGCATCGCGATCACGATTCCCGTCGATACGATGCAGAATCGATACCTTTTTATAAAAGGTTCCCAACGGTTCTGTCTTCGTTCGGAACTCTTGCAAACGTGTTTGCAACACTCCCATATCGTCATCGTTGCGACGCTCCAATCGCCCATCGCAATACGGACATACAGGACGATTGGCGAACTGTGCACTCGACGAACTCGTCGTAAAACCGCACTCACCGCATTGAAGCCGTCCCGTGATACGATCCCGCACAGTCTCCTCCGACACCTCCAACCAGATCGCCAGATCAAGGGCCGTGCGTAATTTCGTCAACATCGACATCAAACTTTCAGCCTGCGGCAATGTTCTGGGAAATCCGTCGAAGACGAACCCGTGGCCGCCGTGCAAGCGCAACCAATCCTCAATCAGTCCGATGATAATTTTATCCGAGACCAGTCCCCCGCTCCTCAGCACTTCGGCAGTCTCCTGCCCCAAAGGCGTGCCTAGATCGCGTTCACGGCGCAGAATCGCCCCGGGGGAAGTCACTGGAATCCCAAAGTGCCGTGTAATCATCTCCGCCTGAGTTCCTTTGCCGGAACCAGGCGGGCCGAGAAGAACAAGCCGCCTTTTCACCTATCGCCCGTAAAGAAAGATCGCGACCCCGGCAATCACGAGCACTGCGATACCTACACCAAACCAGATCAAAGTGCCACTACCCACCGCTTCGCCGCGCGCGTAAGCAGCGCGATCAAACGAACGCCCGCGGATTTTGCCTTTGCGCAAGAACCCGTCGTAATGCCGCTGAATCAGATGCTTCTCCACTTGCCGCATGGTGTCGAGCATCACGCCAACAATGATCAACAGGCTTGTACCACCAAAGAACTGAGCCGTGATCACCGGCACATTCAGCCATTGGCTGAGCAAGCTTGGGAACACTGCGATGAGCGTCAAAAAGATCGCACCGGCAAAAGTCAGACGCGTCATAGTGTAGTCGAGAAAGTCGGCAGTCGGTTTTCCCGGTCGCACTCCGGGGATGTAGCCGCCGTATTTTTTCAGATCGTCCGCAATTTGCGTTGGTTGGAACTGCGTTGCGACCCAGAAATAACTAAAAAAGAAAATCATTGCCGCAAGAGCGACATAATGTGGCCAGCCGGTGGAAAGCGCTGAAGCGATGCGATTCGCGGTAGGACTGTTCTTGAAGCCGTAGCTCACGATGGTTGCTGGGAACAAAAGCAGCGCCCACGCAAAAATGATTGGCATCACCCCTGCATAATTCACTTTCAAAGGCATGTATTGCGTCTGGCCGCCGTACATTTTTCGTCCGACCACGCGCTTCGCGTACTGCACCGTGATCTTACGGACGCCTTGCGTAATCGCGATTACTGCAGCGATGACAAAGATCAGGACCAACACAAGGAGCACCAGCACCATCGGGTTCACCTGACTGGCTCCTTGCCCTGTCGGAACAAAAGTTTTCCACGCCTGGACCAGCGCAGCCGGCAGGCGCGCCACAATCCCGATCGTTATGATGAGAGAGATGCCGTTGCCAATACCGCGTTCCGTGATTTGATCACCCAACCACATTAAAAGCAGCGTGCCTGTCGTTAGGGAAATCACCGTGACGATTCGGAATTTCCAACCAAGATCGTCCACAAGCGGAACGCCAAGTTGCCTGATCGTATCGGTAATTCCGGGCAGCATCGTGTGATACGACTCCGGGTGTTGAAAAGAGAGCGCCAGCAAATAACCCTGGAAAATGCACAGCACCAGGGTCGTGTACCGTGTTAACTGCATGATCTTCTGACGACCGCCGTCTTCACGAGCCAGCCTGCCAAGTTGCGGAATGACCGCGGTCAGAAGCTGCATCATGATCGACGCACTGATGTACGGCATGATGCCGAGAGAAAAGACAGCACAGTTTTCCAACGCGCCACCGCTAAACAAATTGAACAGCGCAGCCAGACCGCCTCCGGTGCGCTGGCTGAGCGAGCTGCGAAACCATTCTTGCAAAACTCCCTGATTCACACCCGGCGTCGTAATCGCAGCCCCTAAACGCACAATCACGATCACGGCCAGCGTAAATAAAATGCGCCGGCGCAGCTCCGGTATCTTAACGGTATTTAAGAACGCCGAAATCATTCACTTTTCTGCTTGCGCGATTTCGTTTTCCTAACTCGCGGTTTGGCTGTCGCAACCGCGCCGGCCGGTTCCGCTTCAGACGAAGCAACATCTGCTTCGCTTTTTTCAATCCTGCGCGCTTCCCGAAGCGTGACCGTCCCACCGGCTTTTTCAATTTTCTCGCGCGCGGTCGTGCTGATTTTGTCGACTTGTACTTTGAGGTCGTGCTTCAGCTCGCCGTCGCCCAAGACTTTGATTCCGGCAAAATGACCTCGGATGAGATTCGATTGGCGCAATAATTCTTCGTCTACCACTGTGCCGGCTTTAAATGCATTGAGGTCGCTGACGTTCACGACAGCGTAATGCTTGTGAAATGCCGCATTGTTAAATCCGCGCTTCGGCAATCGTCGAATCAACGGCATCTGCCCGCCCTCGAAACCAAGCCGTATGCTTCCACCGGAACGCGCCTTTTGCCCTTTGTGCCCCTTGCCGCTGGTTTTCCCATGGCCGGAACTCTCACCGCAGCCAAGGCGTTTAACGCGGTGTCGCGACCCGGGACGCGGCCGCAAATTATGAAGCCGCATCACGTGATTCACCTCTTCCATCGCGCGACGGAATCCCGCGCAGTTTAAAAATTTGCTCCTTGCGCCGCAGCGATCGCAGCGCCGCTATCGTCGCCTTCACTACGTTGGCGTGATTGCTTGATCCGAGCGATTTCGCGAGCACGTCGCGAATACCTGCAGCTTCCGCAACCGCTCGCACACCGCCCCCGGCGATGATGCCTGTTCCCGGCGACGCGGGGCGCAGCAGCACCCGGGCTCCGTCGAATTCGCCGAGCACTTCGTGCGGGATTGTATTCTCGTTTAGCGAAACTTTTTCCATCGCTTTCCGTGCCGACTCCGAGGCTTTTCGAATAGCCTCGGAAACTTCGTTGGCTTTGCCAAACCCATATCCCACTCGTCCATCGTGATCGCCAGCAACGATCAAGGCGCTAAAGCTAAATCGCCGGCCACCCTTCACGACCTTCGCGCAGCGATTGATGAACACGACCTTCTCGCTCGTGTCGCCCTTCGCCGTCGAAGCCTTGTCCTGCCTTCGTGAGTCTGACCGTCTTCCTGACATTGTTGGATTCATGAATTAAAATTTTAAACCGCCAGCGCGCGCCGCATCAGCGAGTGCTTTCACTTTTCCGTGGTAGCGAAATCCGCCGCGATCAAAAACAACGCGGTCGAGCTTCTTCGAAAGTGAGCGCTCCGCGATTGCCTTGCCGACTCGTTCCGCCGCCGCCTGGTTTGCATGCGCTTTCGCTTCGCCAACCAAGGAATGCTCGGCAGTCGACGCAGCGGCGATGGTGCGTCCTGCATCGTCGTCGATGACCTGCGCATAAATATGCTTCCCGGAAAAATGGACTGCCAGGCGTGGCCGTTGCGCGGTGCCTGCAACTTTTTTCCTGATCCGTTGATGAATGCGCTGCCGCGCTGCCTTACGAAACGTCGCCATGCTTATTGAACGGTCTTGCCTTCCTTGCGACGAATCTGTTCGCCTGCGTAGCGAACACCTTTGCCCTTATAAGGTTCCGGCGGATAAAACCCGCGGATGTCGGCTGCAACTTGGCCCACTAATTTCTTGTCCACGCCCTGAATCGTAATCTTGGTGTTATCAGCAACCGTAATTTTAATGTCGTTCGGAATCGGAAATGCAACCGGATGCGAGAAGCCGAGGCTCAAGTTGAGGTTTGATCCCTGAACGGCCGCTCTGAAACCGACGCCTTCGATCTCCAGTTGCTTGGTGAACCCTTCGCTAACTCCGTGAATCATGTTGTACACGAGACTACGCGACAATCCGTGCAACGCTTTCGCGCTGCGCGTTTCCGCTGCTCGTACTACCGATACGCGGTTGTCCTTTACGCTCGCGGTGATTTCGCGCGGAAGCGTCCACTGCAATTTTCCCTTGGGTCCTTCGACCGACACCTGGCCACCTTCGCCGACGTTTACCTTGACCTTGTCGGGAATTTCAACCGCTCTATTTCCAATTCGTGACATGGAGTTTGTAATTCCTTGTTACCAGACGTACGCCAGCAATTCGCCGCCTATCTTTTGCTTTCTTGCTTCGCGTCCCGATACAATCCCTCGCGACGTGGACAGAATCGCCAGGCCCATTCCACCCAGAACCCGCGGAATTTCATCCGCGCCAACGTAACGGCGTAACCCAGGGCGACTGATCCGCCGCAATCCCGCGATCGCGCTCGATCGGTCTACGAGTTTATTGATAACCTTGATCTGCGGATGCGCTGAGCTCGTGTCGACCGAATAATCAGAGATGTACCCTTCCTCTTTCAAAATCCGTGCGATTTCGGCTTTGATTTTCGAGTACGGAATCAACACCTCCGGTTTTTGCGCACGCGAGCCGTTGCGCACGCGCGCCAAAAGATCAGCAATAGGGTCTGTAACAGTGCTCATACAAAAATCAGCCGGCTTGCGCGGCGGGCTTCTTTGCCCGGTCGCTGAACGGCATACCCATTTCGCTTAATAGCGATTTAGCCTCCTCGTCCGTTCGCGCGGTGGTCACAATTGTAACATCAAATCCGATGTTGCGCTTAATTTTGTCGAGCTCGACTTCCGGGAAAATCGACTGGTCCGAAACACCAAGTGTGTAATTGCCGTTATTGTCGAAACACCTGGGCGATACGCCGCGGAAATCGCGAATGCGCGGCAGTGCCGCCTTGATGAAGCGCTCCAGAAATTCGTACATGCGCTCGCCTCTCAACGTGACCTTCGCCCCGATCGCCTGGTTTTTGCGCAGTTTGAAATTGGAGATGCTTTTTTTCGCCAGCGTCTCGATGGGACGTTGTCCCGTAATCAGCGCCAGTTCTGCTCTGGCTTCTTCCAGCGCCTGCTTCACGTCAGACTGCGAGCCGACGGAAGTGTTAATCACCACCTTCTCGACCTTGGGGATCTGGTGGACGTTTTTGTAGCCGTGGCGTTTCTGCAGCGCCGGTATGACGTGCTCTTTATAATGACGACGAAATTCGTTTTCCATACTTCAGCTTATCCCTGTTTGGGTGTCGCCTCGCTGCGCTCAGTAGGTTTCGTTTTTTTCCCTTTTTCTGATTTTGCGCCTTTCTCCGATTTCTCGCGTTCGAGCAATCGCACATTGGAAATGTGAATGGGACCCTCGCGTTCGGCGATTTTCCCGGTGGGATTATCCTGCGATTTGCGAAGGTGCTTCTTGATAATACGAACGCCTTCCACTAATACGCGTTGCTTGCCAGATAAGACTGCCAGAACTCGTCCGGAAGAACCACGGAAGTTGCCGGAAATCACCTCGACGTGATCGCCCTTTTTGACGTGATGCTTGATGCGGTTCATAGAACTTCCGGAGCGAGCGACACAATTTTCATAAAGTTCCGTTCGCGTAATTCGCGTGCGACCGGCCCAAAAATACGTGTGCCTCGGGGATTCAAATCTTTATCGATAATGACAATGGCATTGTTATCAAAGCGCAGTAGGGAACCATCCTCACGTCGGATCGGCTGTTTGGTACGAACCAGAACCGCACGCACAACCTCGCCCTTCTTAACAGTCCCGGTCGGGCTGGCTTCCTTCACATTGGCGGTGATCACGTCGCCGATTCCGGCATAGGGGGTTTGTTTGCCGATAACGCCAATCATCGTCGCCATGCGCGCGCCGCTGTTGTCAGCCACATCCAGTCTGGATCGAATCTGTACCATGGAAACCTTCCTCTTCTGGGGCTTATTTCTGAACCACTTCCACCAGTCGCCAACGTTTCAGTTTACTTAGCGGGCGCGTTTCCATGATGCGAACAGTGTCGCCGGGCTTCGCCTGGTTTTGTTCGTCATGCGCATAAAATTTCTTCATCTGCTTTACGATCTTGCCAAATTTCGGATGCGGCACACGGGTGACAGTGCGCACGACGATGGTCTTGTTCATTCGGCTGGAAACCACCTCGCCTGTGCGCGTCTTGCGCACGGAACGAGTCGCTGTCTCAGCGTGCGTCGATTTTGATGATGTAGGTTCTTGCTCGGCCATGATCTATTTGCCCTCGGTTTTCTTCCCGCGATTTGATAACTCGGTTTCGATTCTGGCGAGGTCGCGTCGCAGTAATCGCAGTCTGCTTGGCTGCTCGAGCTGACCACTCTGCTGCTGGAGACGCAGGTGCAGACTTTCCTGGCGCAGGTCGCGTCGCTTGGTCAGCAACTCGTCCATCGCCAGCTCGCTGAATTCTTTCATCTTCATGTTGTTAGGCAACCCTCACGTGATGGCGGGTCAAAAACTTAGTCCGCACAGGCAGTTTGTCGGCTGCGAGACGGAGAGATTCACGCGCCACCGATTCCGGCACGCCGTCCAGCTCAAACAAAATGTTGCCTGGCCGCACAGTAGCAACCCAAAATTCGGGTTGGCCTTTACCCTTACCCATACGCGTTTCCGGCGGGCGCGCGGTTACTGGTTTGTCCGGGAAAACACGGATCCATAATTTTCCTTTGCGCTTCATGTTACGAGTGAGCGCGACGCGGGCTGCTTCCAATTGGGTGTTCGTTATCCAGGCGCGGTCGAGGGTCTGCAGGCCAAACTCGCCAAAATCGATCCTGAGATTTCGCGAAGCAGTCCCCTTTCGGCTCCCACGCTGGGCTTTCCGATACTTCACGCGTTTTGGCATCAATGGCATAACGATTCCTCCTAAACTTGAACTGGCTCTGGCGGGGGCGGCGGCGGCGCGGCAGGCGGGGCGGGTGGTTCAACCGGACGCTCTTCCTTTCTACAAATCCAACATTTCACGCCAATCTTGCCGTAAACTGTGTTTGCCTCAGCAAAACCGTAATCAATCGGCGTGCGGAGCGTGTGCAGTGGAATTTTTCCTTCGCGGTACCATTCTGAGCGCGAAATCTCAGCCCCGTTCAGTCGACCGGAGCAACGGAGCTTGATGCCCTCTGCGCCAAAATCCATTGCGGTTTGCACGGCTTTCTTCATCGCTCGGCGATAAGCAATACGCCGTTCAATTTGCAGCGCCACATTTTCGGCAACCAATTGTGCGTCGAGCTCCGGCGTCTTGATTTCCTGAATGTCGATCTTGACCTGTTTGCCGTCGGCCATCTTGGAAATCTCTTCCGTCATCTTCTCGATTTCCGCGCCCTTGCGTCCGATCACAATTCCAGGGCGCGCCGTATGAATGGTCACGCGAATGGAGTTCCACGCCCGCTCGATTACAATTTTTGCCACCGCCGCGAACTGCAGCTTTTTCTTCACGTAATCGCGAATCTTCAGGTCATTGTGCAAAAACGTGGGGAATTCCTGCGGCGACGCGTACCAGCGCGAGCGCCAGTCACGATTCACATTCAGTCGGAAACCAATTGGATTAACTTTTTGTCCCATACCTTATTTTGATTGTTTTTTGCCCTTCGCAGCCCGCTTCGGTTTCGCTGACTTTTGGTCCGGGTCGGTTGCTGCACCTTGTGTTGTTTCGCCCGCACCCTGTTTCTTCGCCGCTTTTTTCTCGGCTCTTTGCTTTGCTTTCCGTGTTTCCCTCGTCTCGATGGCGATCTCATCTGAAAGCACGATGCGAATATGACTGGTGCGCTTCAGAATCCGACTGGCGCTGCCGCGAGCACGCGCCATGATCCGCTTCAGCGTCGGTCCTTCGCCGACGGTCGCTTCCTTCACCACCAAACCGTCAGGTTTAAGGTTCGCGTTATTTTCCGCATTAGCGATCGCGCTCTTCAGCGTTTTGCCAATCAGAAAAGCCGCTTTCTTTGGAGTGAACGCGAGCAAGTCCAGCGCCGCCGAAACCGGCAGACCCTGGATCTCACGCGTTACTTCGCGCACTTTGAATGGCGAAATCCGCGCATATCTGTATATCGATTTAACTTCCATTGCTTCGTCGTCGTTGAAACCCTAAAGGGCTGAAGCGTTACAGCAGGCGCACCATTGCCGCTTGAACGCTTCAACTCTTAAACGCTTTAACAATCTCTTCATTTCAAACTCACATCGGGTTGCGCATCCACCTGGAGGCGGTCCCCTACTTTAATTCTTTCCTTTTTCGAATCCATCTCTTGAACCACCGCGCCGCAGATTTTCTGTCGCACATCGACCACTCGCAGCGACGCAATCTTTCGATCGTCGCGCATCACTCGCAGCGGCATCCCGATCTTCACTCCTTGTTTTTCGCCAAGGTTGCCGACAACAAATGACCACTCCTCTTTCACGCTTATCACGCTGCCGTCCATCAAACCCGGATCCGGCGTTTCTGGTGGAGCTGTCGATTTCGTGACTAGCGCGTTCGTGCTGCGCAATTGCGCTTCAACATCCATCCGCGCCTGCGCGTCATCGCCTTGCGACGTTTTAATGTAGTGCAAGATCGCTTCGTTTAGCCGCAGCATTTGGTCGCGATACTCATCGCGCGTTTTCTGCGCCAGTTGAAGATCGCTCACAGCCGCCAGCAAACGCTGCTCTAGCTTGGTCCGATCCTTACTGGCCGACGCCAGGCCCAGCGCTTCCATTCTCAATTGGAGATCGGAAAACTTGCGGCGCAATTCTTCCGCCTCCGCATTCGACTCAGCGAGACTACTTGTCAACGCCTTCACGGATTCCTCGGCAACGGACAATTGCCTTCGCAATTCCTCGTTTTCCGCTGTAGCAGGTTCCGCCGTCACGGATCGCATTACGGTCTCATTTTTGGATTCTGACAAAGAACTGTTCCCCTGCGCTTGCGCGCAAATCCCAACTGCAAACTGCAAATTCAGAACTGCAAATTTCACAATCGCGCGACGTAATCGCGCGTTGGCTCTCTGCAATTTACAATCTGCAATCTGCAATTATTTCGTCACCTTCGCCGTGTGCGAACCGTGTTTCCTAAACACGCGTGTAGCCGAAAATTCGCCCAGCTTGTGACCCACCATATTCTCGGTGACAAAAACGGAATTAAAGGTCTTGCCGTTGTGCACCAAAAATGTGTGGCCGACAAAGTCCGGCGTCACCATCGAGCGTCGCGACCAGGTCTTGATCGGTTTCTTGACGCCCGACGCGTTCATCTTGTCGATCTTTTCAAGAAGATGCGACTCGACGAAGGGTCCTTTCTTTAACGATCTAGCCATAAAAATCAAATGCTAATTGGAATCTGGAACCCAGGAGTCCAGGAAGGATTTGAAATCCAACCCCCGCATTTTTGGCTTCCTGATTCATCTTCTTCCGAATTCTTTCTGGTCTCCTGGGTTCCGGATTAGCTCTTCTTCTTTGCTCGTTTGCGTTCCAAAATAAATCGATCGCTCGGTTTATGTTTTGAGCGGGTCTTGAAGCCTTTCGCCAATTGCCCCCAGGGGCTGACCGGATGATGACGACCGCCGCCGCCTTTTGATTTCCCCTGCCCGCCTCCCATCGGATGATCGATCGGGTTCATCACCATGCCACGCACATGCGGTCGCCGGCCTCGCCAGCGGGTGCGTCCTGCTTTACCGCTCGAAACGTTCATATGATCGACATTGCCGACCTGGCCAATAGTCGCGAAACAGTTTCCGTGAATGCGGCGAATTTCGCCCGAAGGCATTTTCACCAGCGCGTAGCCGGCTTCGAGTGCGGTAAGCGTGGCCTGTTGTCCGGCACTGCGTGCGACCTGGCCGCCTCGGCCGGGAGTCAATTCAATGTTGTGAACGTTCGTGCCGAGAGGAATTGCGTGAAGCGGCAGCGAATTCCCCAAATCAGGCGCAACATCAGTCCCGGCAACAACACTCGCCCCAACCCGGAGTCCATTCGGCGCGAGAATATAGCTCAGTTCTCCGTCGCCATATTTGATAAGAGCAATGCGGGCGGAGCGATTCGGGTCGTACTCAATTCCCAGCACTTCGGCCGCGACACCATGCTTGCGCCGGTTAAAATCGACTTTGCGATATTTGTGTTTGTGACCGCCACCGATATGTCGTGACGTCAGCCGGCCGTAGTTGTTGCGACCGCCGCTTTTTTTCTTCGGCTCAACGAGACGCCGTTCAGGGCGCCATTTCGTGATTTCATCGAACGCAGGCAGCGATTTGAAACGCTGCGTCGGCGTGAGTGGGCGAAATTCTTTTAAGGCCATAACTTCAATTTGTCATTCCGAGCGCACCGAGGAATCTCTGGAATTATCCCCGGCGGCGTTCATTTGTCCTAAATACTGAGATCCTTCGCCGTCTTCGCGGCTCAGGATGACAGTGCCGATAGTGCTTTGGCGCGAACTCATAACAGATCGATCTTGTCGCCCTCCTTTAATGTCACTATCGCTTTCTTCCACCGCGGACGACGTCCAAGCGGCCCACGCAGACGTTTCTCTTTGCCCACGTAGTTACATGTGTTCACATCGATGACCGTTTTCTGAAACAGCTGTTCGATTGCGTTCTTGATCTGAACCTTGTTCGCCTTGGGGCTGACGCGAAAGACATACTTGTTCTGCTTCTCGCTCATCAGCGTAGACTTTTCCGTCAACGAAGCGGTCTTAATGATGTCGTGTGGCTCGTTCATTCCTATCGCGCCGTACCTTTCGGGGAAGCCGGACGCGTTCTTTCCGCCAGCTTTTCCAATGCCTTCTCCGTAATGAGAATCTTTTGAAAAGCGAGCAATTGCTCTGTGTTCACATCCGAGACAGTGGCTAATCTCACCGGCTTCACATTGCGGGCGGACTTGTAGGTTTTCTCGTCGAACGAATCCGAAACGATGAGCACCTTTTCAGCGTTGGTTTGTTTTTTGAGGAGATCGACGAAAGCTTTCGTCTTCAGTTCCGACACAACGAACTTATCAACGGTCAAGACATCGCCTGCATTGATGCGTTCGCTCAGAGCTTTTCGAAATGCGAGTCGACGAACGGATTTTCCAACTTTCTTCGAGTAATCACGCGGCTTCGGGCCAAAAACTACGCCGCCGCCTCGCCAAATCGGCGATGATTTGTAACCGGCCCGGGCGCGACCAGTCCCCTTTTGGCGCCACGGTTTTGCGCCTGACAAATCTACTTCAGCTTTGGTCTTCGTGTTGGCGGAGCCAGAACGGCGTGCCGCACGCATCGCGACTACGACATCGTGCACAGCCTGCGTTCCGCGGCCATCCTCGATGATGTCGAACTTCGCTTCTTTCGCCGCGGCTTTAGTTAAAACTTTCGCGCTCATTTGTGCTGAGCCATTTCACGCAGAGTTTTTGGTTTCTTGGACTTCTCTTCTTCTTCATGCTTTCGGTGCTCAGCATGTAATGCGAGGAGGCGTTCAGGATGTTTAATAGCCGGCCGGACGATCACATAACTGCCGTTCGGTCCCGGTACAGCGCCGCTTATCAAAATAACTTTTTCCGCCTCGCGCACCTGCATCACCTGCAGGTTTTGCACCGTCACGCGCCGATCGCCCATGTGACCGGGCATACCCTGATTCTTCCAGATGCGTCCCGGTGTAGAGCGATTGCCAACCGCGCCTATGCGCCGATGCATTTTCGAACCATGTGCGGCGCCTTGTCCGGCGAAGTTGTGCTTTTTCATTACGCCCTGGAAACCCTTGCCTTTTGAGCGGCCAATCACATCGACGAAGTCACCTGCTTGAAACTGCGTAACGCTCAGGTTCACCTCGCCTTCGGGAAGATCCTTTTGCAAACGAAATTCGCGCATAAACCGCTGCGGTTCGGTTCCGGCCTTCTTGAATTCACCGAGCAGCGCCTTGGACACGCGCGATTTCTTTTGCAGTCCGAACCCCACCTGCACGGCCGAATAACCGTCGTTGTCTTCGGTCAAACGGCGTAACAAAAGATTATCACCGGCGGCGATCACGGTCACCGGACACAGCCGACCCTTCGCGTCGTAAACGCTGGTCATACCAATTTTTTGTCCTAGAAGTCCGATGCTCATGGCCATGCAATCGCAAATGTTTCAGAAGTGCCTCCGCTTAAATCTTAATCGTGATGTCGACGCCAGCAGGCAGATTCAGTTTCTTCAATTCGTCCACTGTTTTCGCGGTTGGCTCGATGATGTCGAGCAACCGCTTGTGTGTGCGAATTTCAAATTGTTCCATCGATTTCTTATCCACGTGCGGAGAACGATTCACCGTGAATTTTTCAATCAATGTCGGCAGCGGAATTGGCCCGGCCACACGCGCGCCCGTTCGTTTGGCAGTATCGACGATTTCCATGGCGGATTGGTCCAGCATGCGATGATCGAACGCTTTCAGGCGAATACGAATGCGCTGGCCATTACTCATTTGGCCTCCTTTTGATCAAGAATCGCAGCAACCAAATTCGCCGGGACGGGCTCGAAATGCGACGGCTCCATCGAATAACTCGAGCGGCCTTTCGACAAGGATCGGATCGCCGTCGCGTATCCGAACAATTCGGCGAGTGGCACCATCGCGTGAATGATCACCAGGTTCCCGCGCGTCTCGATGCTGTTGATCGCGCCGCGTCGCCTGCTCAAGTCACCGCAGATATCACCCTGGTATTCTTCCGGCGTGATGTTCTCCACCTTCATGATTGGCTCCAGCAGGATTGGTTTGCCCTGCTTGAAACCGTCTTTCATCGCGAAAATCGAAGCCATCTTGAATGCGAGCTCGTTGGAATCGACTTCGTGGAACGAACCGTAAACAATGTCCACCTCCACATCGACAACCGGATACCCACCCAGCACACCGTTTAACACCGCTTCGTCGATCCCCTTCTTCACTGCGGGGATGTATTCCCTCGGAATAACGCCTCCCACGATCTTGTTCTCCACTGTGAGACCGTTGCCTCGCGCGGCAGGACGCACGTCCACTTCCACGTGTCCATACTGACCGCGCCCGCCTGATTGCTTGATCAATTTGCCAACGCCATGGGCGCCGGCGGTGATGGTTTCGCGGTACGCGATCTGCGGCTTACCGGCGTTCGCGTCCACTTTGAATTCCCGGAACATCCGGTCACGAATGATTTCCAGGTGTAACTCGCCCATTCCGGCGATGATGGTCTGGCCGGTGTCCTCGTGGGTGTACACGCGGAAAGTCGGGTCTTCTTCGGCGAGGCGTTGCAACGCGGTCGCCATCTTTTCCTGATCCAATTTCGTTTTCGGTTCAATCGCCATTGAGATAACTGGATCGGGGAACGACGGTGGTTCGAGGAGGATCGGATGATCCTCGTCGCAAAGGGTGTCGCCAGTGGTGATATTTTTAATTCCGACAATGGCGGCGATATCGCCCGAATAGCAGGTCTCGATATCTTCGCGTTTGTCTGCCTGGATCTGGATTAATCGCGAAATCCGCTCACGCTTGTTCGTGCGCGGATTATAAACCGTATCGCCCTTGCTGAGACTGCCGGAATAAACGCGGAAGAACACCAGTTTCCCGACAAACGGATCGCTCCATAGCTTGAACGCGATCGAACAGAACACGCCGTTGTCATCGGTCACCGCTTCCATTGGTTCGCCCGTGTCAGGGTTCTGACCTTTGGCCGGTGGAATGTCGAGCGGGCTCGGCAGATAATCGACAACTGCGTCCACTAAATATTGGATACCAATATTCTTGAGAGCTGAGCCACCAATGACCGGCACGAATTTGTTCGCGATTGTCTGGCGACGAATCGCCGCCTTCAACAATGCCGGCGTAATTTCGCGCTCCTCAAGCACTGCCTCAGCCAGTTCATCGTCGATGTTGGAAACCTGTTGGATGAGATTGTTGTACGCCTTCTCAACTGCGCCCATATGCTCCTTCGGCACTTCGGTCACTTCATAGGTAGATCCAAACTGATCGTCCTCAGAATAAATGATCGCCTTCTTGTTAATGACATCGAGCTGACCGCGCAGCTGATCTTCCCTGCCAAGCGGCAGCAAAACCGGCCACGCATTCGCGCCCAGTTTTTTATGGATGCTGTCGACTGACATTTCGAAATCTGCGCCGACGCGATCCATCTTATTAATGAACGCCAGGCGCGGCACGTTGTACTTGGTCGCCTGACGCCAGACTGTTTCAGATTGCGGCTGGACACCGGCCACACCGTCAAAAACTGCGATAGCGCCATCGAGCACGCGCAACGAACGTTCCACTTCAGCGGTGAAATCGACGTGACCGGGGGTATCGATAATGTTGATACGCTCCTTGATCCCCTCGAACATCTTGTAAACGCCTTCTTCCTTGCGTTGCGACCAGCTGCAGGTTGTCGCCGCCGAGGTGATTGTGATCCCGCGTTCCCGTTCCTGCTCCATCCAATCGGTCACGGTGGTGCCCTCGTGCACCTCTCCCATCTTGTGGATCATGCCGGTGTAAAATAAAACGCGCTCGGTAATTGTTGTTTTGCCCGCATCGATATGCGCCGCGATGCCGATGTTCCGAGTTCGTTCCAGCGGAAACTTCCGATTCGGCGAGTTTGGATTTTTCGCCGCGGTCTTTTTCTGTTCCATTGTCGCCGTCGCCATAACCGTTACCACCTGAAGTGCGCAAACGCGCGGTTCGCCTGCGCCATTTTATGGGTGTCGTCGCGCTTTTTAATCGCGTTCCCCTGGCCAGCAGCGGCGTCCTTGAGTTCTTGCGCCAGCGCCTCAGCCAATTTCAGGCCCTTGCGGCCGTCGGCAAATTTCACGATCCAACGTGTGGCTAGTGAAATTTGCCGGGCAGGCGTCACCTCCATTGGGACCTGGTAGGTGGCGCCGCCAACACGCCGGGAACGCACCTCAAGCCGGGGACGAACGTTTTCGATTGCCTTGTTTACAATCTCCAGCGGATCGACTGAATCAGAGCCTTCGCGCGATTTATCGATCGCGGTGTACACGACGCGTTCGGCGAGAGATTTTTTCCCTCGTTTCATAACCGTCGTGATAAGACGATGCACCGCCGGACTCCCATATCGGGAATCGACGTGCTCCTCTTTTTTGTGAACTCTCCTTCGCCGCGACATTGTCGATCGTCTGTTTCAAACGTTAATTGTTTTTTATTTGCCCGCTGCCGGCGCTGCTTTCGCCGCGCCGCCTCCACCAGCTGCCCCGCCCTTTGGCCGCTTCGCTCCGTACTTGGAGCGACCGCGCCGCCGCCCATCTACGCCCAGGGCATCGAGCGTTCCGCGCACAATGTGATAGCGCACGCCGGGCAAATCCTTCACTCGTCCCCCACGCACGAGCACGATCGAGTGCTCCTGCAAATTATGCCCCTCGCCAGGAATGTAGGCAATCACTTCCTGGCCATTCGTCAACCGCACTTTCGCCACCTTGCGCAACGCAGAGTTCGGCTTCTTCGGCGTGCGCGTCATTACCTGGACACAAACGCCGCGCCGCTGCGGGCAATTCGCCAGTGCCGGTGACTTCGATTTCACCGACACCTTTCGGCGTCCTTTGCGAATCAGCTGGTTGATCGTGGGCATTTTTCAATCCTAAAAGTAAAGCGCCGCCGAGGTCTTTAATCAGGGCGACAAAAAACCCGCTTCAGGCCGCGCGACAAACTCAACTCACGCCCCTGATGCGGTGAACCGCGAATATAGAGGCAGAATCGCGGGTCGCAAAGAATATTTTGACGCCTGAATTTGTTTTGTCGTGCGATTGCGCTGAATCTCTCCGCGAATGCAAAAAACATTCGAACTGGTCTCGCAGGATCGAGAATCTAAAGCGCGGCGCGGGCGCTTAATCATGACCCACGGAATTCTCGAGACGCCTGCGTTCATGCCGATCGGCACACAAGGTTCTGTGAAAGCAGTGAGTCCGCGGGAACTCCGCGAGCTGAATGCGCAGATTATTCTCGGAAACACTTATCATCTGTTCGTTAGGCCCGGGCTTGACGTCATCGAATACTTTGGCGGGCTGCACAATTTCATGAGCTGGGATGGGCCCATTCTGACCGATAGCGGCGGGTTCCAGATTTTCTCGCTCGCGAAATTGCGCAAAATCACGGAGGAGGGCGTGCATTTTCAAAACCACGTCGACGGAACACCAGCATTCATATCACCAGAAATTGCGATGGAGATTCAAGCCGCCCTGGGCAGCGATATCGCGATGGTGCTCGATGAGTGTCCGCCGTGGCCATGTGAACGAGATTATGCCGCGAAGAGTTTGGAAATGACCGTTCGCTGGGCAGCGAGATGCAAAGCGGCAAGCGGGAAGCGGCAAGCGGATGCCTCTCATCCGCTCAACGACTCAACGACTCAACTTTTGTTCGGCATCGTTCAGGGCGCGACTTTTGAGGATCTTCGCAAACAAAGCGCCGAAGCGCTGGTGGAGATTGGATTCGACGGTTACGCGGTGGGCGGCGTCAGCGTGGGCGAGCCGGAAAATGAAATGATGAAGGCAGTGGAATCGAGCGAACCGTTTCTGCCCACCGACAAACCGCGTTACGCCATGGGTTTGGGAACTCCACCT
>DATDFM010000170.1:0-4530 GCA_036522635.1 Candidatus Udaeobacter sp.
ATCGAGAGATCGAAATGGTTCATCGTGATACCGACCGTTCGTATCGACAAATAGTCTCGGTCCACGCACGTTTGGCAACCACGTGAGCCTTCCTCCGTTGTCCTCTGATTCAGGATGAAATCCGACGTCGCGATACGATGGAGGTCCGCAGCCCGAAAAGAATGGTCTGAGCAGCAGCTGGGCAGCTGTAGCCATATTTGCCTGGAGCGCCCATGACATTGCCACGGTTGATCCGTCGTGCGGTAAGAACATTTGCTGTTCGAGCACCAGTCCCTCCTCGATACGGAAGCGCGAAACGGGCCAGGAAATACCGCCAAAAAGTTGGCTCCCAAAGGACGGTCCAGAGTCATCCAAGGCTCGATCCGAGGAAATGGTGTAAACATTGCGAGCTGTCTTCAATGTAACTTCCACGCACGTCAGGGTTGCCTTGGAGCCGGCTTTGGATGAACGGATTGTGATCATACGTTTTTAGAGATGCGTCGCACGCCGCGGCAAATCCTTACAGCCGTAGCAAACAGAATGTCTGCGTAAGGTTTTTCCGTTCGGACCGACAAATCAGCGTGCACAAAGAAAACCGGCGCACGAGGTGTGCGCACCAATCATGGGATCTTCCCGATTCCGCAGTAACGCCAGAGCCGGATTACCTGCGGAGGCGGGAATTTCTGCGCGTTTTCGGCCTGGGCCTTGCCGCTTCTGCGTTCGGAGTCCCACCTTTAGGCGGCGAGCAGGACGCATACTCGGCACCGCTTGAAGGCGGAACTCCGAGCCAGTCGTCGACACTGAACGATTCTCTTAATCCCGCGTTCAAGCTCGATGGGATCAAACTCACGCGAGAAGATCTGGTCACAAGCTACAATAATTTTTACGAATGGGGCCTGGCAAAGGATCAGCCGAAGGAGCTGGCCAATCGGGGCTGGAAAACGCGCCCTTGGTCCGTCGAGATTGGCGGGTCATGCGCAAACCCGCGCAAGCTGGACATTGACGAATTGATTCGGCTTATCGGGCCAATCGAACGACGCAATTACCGACATCGCTGTGTCGAGGCCTGGTCTATGGTGATTCCGTGGGACGGTTTTCCGCTGGCCAAAGTCGTCGGTCTTGCGCAGCCAAAACCCGAGGCGAAATACGTGAAGTTCACGTCCTTCTTCGATCCGGCGAATTGTCCAGGGCAACGTTCACACGATTTACCCTGGCCATACACCGAAGGCCTCACAATTGAGGAAGCGCGCAACGAATTAGCGTTCATCGCGGCTGGTCTCTATGGCAAGTCGTTGCCCAATCAAAACGGTGCGCCCATTCGGCTGGTGGTTCCCTGGAAGTATGGTTTTAAAAGCGCGAAGTCGTTGGCGAAAATCGAGTTTGTGACGGAACAACCAAATACGCTCTGGAACCAACTTGCACCTAACGAGTACGGCTTTTATGCCAACGTGAATCCGAATGTCGATCATCCCCGTTGGAGCCAAAAAAGCGAACGCGTGATTGGCGCCGGATTCTTTTCAGGTAAACAGCCCACGCTCATGTTTAACGGTTACGAGAAACAAGTAGCGCATCTCTACGCCGGCATGGATCTCCGGAAGAATTTCTAAATGCGGCGCTTTACGTGAATCTGGTTCTCAAAATCCTGGGAAAGAAAACCTTCGCGCTCACTGTTTTGGTTGGCGTAGGGACATGGTTCCTCTTAATACCGGCATTTGCCGGCCACCTTGGCGCCAATCCAGTGGAAACGTTGCTGCACCGAAGTGGCGAAATCGCCATTTGGACTTTAGCTGCGGTGCTTTCGCTCAGTCCATTACGCGTCTTGTTTCCGCGGTCGCGCTTGGTCAACGCGTTAAATCGACACCGTCGTACGGTCGGTGTGAGTGCGTGCGTCTATGGATTCTTCCATTTCTCTTTTCATTTGCTTTACGAAGGAGACGCGCCGGCGGTCGCCCGTAGCTTTTCCAAGCCCTTCATCTGGTTTGGTCTGGCGGGATTGTCGATTCTTGTGATCCTTGCCGCGACCAGTAACAATTTCTCGATCAGGAAGCTCGGCGGAAGAAATTGGAAACGATTACATCGCCTTGTATACGCAGCCGCCGCCGTGCTCATTTACCACCAATCCATAGCCGGAAAAGGGCATTGGCACATCGCACGTTGGTTGTTGTTGTGGCTTGGCGGTCTGCAGATCGCACGCGTAATCAAGCTGCTGCTGGCGAGATGGACTCACAAGAGTCGGACAATCTCGACAAGCCGAGCAATGACGACACCCGCATGAGCGCCATGGATCCGCAGATCGCATTGCGCTGGGTAGACGACCATGGCGAGTGTCTTTATCGATACGCTTTAGTGCGCGTACGAAGACCCGAGGTCGCCGAAGACTTGGTTCAGGAAACGTTTCTCGCCGCAGTGCGCGGCTATCAACGCTTCGGTGGGCGTGCGTCTGATCGAAGTTGGCTGGTCGGTATTCTGAAGAACAAAATCGTCGATCATTTCCGCAAGCTCGGTCGAGAGACGTCGTTCACCGACATGGAATTTCTTTCAGATGAGTTTTCAGAAAAATTCGCTTCAATCGGTTTTTGGAATCACGAGCTCGGACCTCACGAATGGAAGCCCGAGCCGGACGAGGTGACGCATCGGGCCGAATTTTGGCAGGTAATGCGTGATTGCCTCTCGAAATTACCAGAAAAAATCCGTGCTGTTTTCACCATGCGCGAAATGGATGAGGTGCCGAGCAAAGAGGTTTGCGCGATCCTTTCCATCAGCGATAGCAATCTTTGGGTAATGCTGCATCGGGCGCGGATGGCGCTACGGGAATGTCTTGAGATGAACTGGTTCGACACACCGGCGGGAGGAACAGCTTGATGCCCGACGAACCATACAACCCGTCGCCGATTGGCAATCCCTCAATCCTTGCACGGAGGAACTGGTGGCAAACAATGCTGGTCAAATTCATCGGCAAACACACCCCCAAATGCCGGGAAATGGTTCGCATACTCTCTCAATCGATGGACCAGCCGATGCCGCTAGCGATGCGGATCAAAAAACGTCTACACTTTTTGATCTGCTGCTGGTGTCAGCGCTACGAAGAACAGTTGCAGTATATGCGCCACACGAGTCGCCAGTTTCCAGAACACGCTGATCAAGCCTCGGATGCGCCATTCTCGGCCGAAGCGCGGGAACGTATCAAGCGGAAGCTCGCGGAAAGCTCTCGTTAGGCTCAACTTTGGTTGTAAGGAATCCTGACCCCAGTCGACGAATGGGGCATGAATTATAAAATCATACTTGGTTCCTTAACCGCGTTAGTCATCGCTGCTACGAGCAGCTTTGCCCAGGACAGCCATAAGAGTGGCCCATTCCAAGGCGCTAAAGCAAACAAGGGTTTCGTCACCCACACGACGGCAAACGGCAAGAGCACGCTCACGCTCTCCGATGACTTTGTCCCACCGCAAACGCCCGATCCGCATTGGCAGGTCGTGGACTCAAATGGCAAGACCTATCTGCTGGACCGATTGATGACCAAAAGTGAGAAGGTCAAAAAATCAATCACTGTCCCGGATTATGTCCCGGACATCGTCAAGGTCCAGATTTGGTGCGCGTTTGCCGAAGCAAACCTCGGTGAAGCCGCCTTCGCTCATTCGGTCAAGTAACATGAAGCGCCAGCTGGTCGCCTAACAAATGGCCGGCCAGTTCACGCAAAGGATTTATGAGAAATTTTACTTTAACACTGCTGGCCATCCTCGTCGCGATATCGACTGTGGCTCCTGCGCACGCTCAAACTGTAGAGAAGAAATCGCTCAACCTCGCTGGCGCAAAGAAGGCCATCGCCGCAGCAGTCGATTACGCGCAGAAAAACAATGCACCGGGCGGAGTAATCGCCATCGTCGATGAAGGCGGTAATCTGATGGCGCTCGAGCGCCTCGATGGAACTTTCGCCATGGGTGCGACCATTTCGATTGGGAAAGCGCGCACTGCAGTGCTTTTCAAAAAACCGACACGTTTTTTTGAGGAGCTAATCAACAAAGGCCGCACCGCCATGACTGCGGTCGATGGATTTACTCCTTTGATCGGAGGCATTCCGATTGTTATCGACGGGCAAGTTGTCGGTGGGATTGGCGTAAGCGGCGCGGCGAGCGCAAATCAGGACGAAGAAGTCGCCCTGGCGGGTGCCGCTGCGTTTGCTGTAGTCGAACGCGCTGCCTCCGGCCAACCCTCAAGCGAGAAACCGGGATCGACAACCCCGGCTACAACCGCGACTTTCATCGATGCCAAAACCGTCGCTGCGGCCTTTGCCAAGGGCCAGCCGTTGCTTGAAACCGCCGGTTACAAAGTGCACGCCAGCCGGCGCGTCGAACCCGGTCAGGCCGAGATCCACACGCTCGATACCGACGTTATTTATGTCATCGCTGGCTCAGCAACGCTGGTGACCGGTGGCAATGCAGCCGATGCGAAGGAGATCGCGCCTAACGAGATCCGCGGCACCAAAATTGAGGGTGGGGAAGAACATCAGATAAGTAAAGGTCAGGTGATTATCATTCCGAACGGTGTTCCCCA
>DATDFM010000171.1:0-2636 GCA_036522635.1 Candidatus Udaeobacter sp.
CTGCCTTTTCACGTGCACGCACGATTGCGAGCTCGCCCATGTAATAAGAGAGAGCTTGTCCGGGCCAGGCAATGTAACGGTCCACCTCCGTTTCGATTTCGTGCTCCGGTAACGCGGTGTAATCGTGCATGTACTTGAGTGCCTGTTCGCGGGTCCAACCTTTCGAATGAACGCCGGTGTCTACCACCAGTCGTGTCGCGCGCCAGATTTGATAGCCGAGCATGCCAAAACGCTCATACGGCGTGTCGTACATTCCCATTTCCTGGCCAAGCTTTTCACAGTAGAGCGCCCAACCTTCGCCGTACGCAGAAATGTAATCGAAGCGCCGAAACTCTGGCTGATTTCTGTGCTCGAGCGCGATTGGAATCTGAAATGCGTGTCCGGGCGCAGACTCGTGCAGGGTCAGCGCCGGCAAATTGTAGAGCGGGCGATGCGGCAGATCGTAAGTGTTCAAAAGATAAATGCCCGGACCGCCACGGCCGGAAGTATAAAAAGGGGCGAGATCGTCCGGGACAGGTTTGATGGTGAAACGCATCCGCGGCAAATAGCCAAAGTATTGCGACGATTTCCCGTCGAATACTTTTGCGATCCACGCGGCGCGATTGAGCAACTCCTGCGGTGTTTTGGCGTAGAACTGCGGATCCTCACGAAGAAATTTCAGAAACTCCGGAAACTCGCCTTTGAATCCAGATTCATGCATCGCATCGACCATCTGCTGATGTAACTTGGCAACCTCAGCGAGGCCGATCTGGTGAATTTGCTCGGGCGATTGATCGAGCGTGACGAACTCGCGAATTTTCTGGCGGTAATACTTTTTCCCGTCCGGCAGCTGTTCGGCGGCCAATGTCGTCCGCGTTTTTGGCACATATTCGTCGCGGAAGAATTTGAGCAGATCGGCATAAGCCGGCTGCACGATCTCACGAATCACCTTTGCGGCTTCCGCTTTGAGCTTTTCCTGGTCGGACGGCTGAACTCCCACCAGCGGTTCGCGGAACGGCGTGTAGAGCAGGCTGTCTTGGGGTTTGCCTTCTGCAACCGTGGCAATGGATTTTTCGCGTCCCTTCAAAGTAGCACGTGGCGGCGTGAAGCCGCGCGCCAGACCGGCCCGCATATTTGCAATTTGGTCGCGAAAATATCGAGGGATGTCGCGCAACTGCGCGATCCAGTTTTCGTAGTCCGTCAGCGTTTTGAAGGGTCGCCGCGCCGTCTCACCCAAATCGCTCCAGAAAGCGGAATCGGAGTTCGCCGGCATTTCGTAGTCACGGAATTTTTGATCGGCGACGAAATTTTCGATCTCCGGCCGATAAACATCGTAGTTGATCTGCTCGTCCGGCGAGAGTTGCGCGCGGGGAACAGCATCGAGTTTGTGCAGCACATCCTGCCAGTATTTCAGCCGCTCCTCCTGTGTCGCCGGATCGACCTTCGGCAGACGATCGGGCACCGGTTTTTCCACTCCTTCGAGCCCGGGAAACTGCTCCAGCCGCCATTTCCATTCTTCCGTGTAGATCGCTCGCAGTCGTTCATCTGCGCTTTGCGCCCTGGCAAGACATGGGATGCAGGACAGCGCTGCCGCAACAAATAAAATGAAGGTCTTCATATAATCTTTTTGGCGTCTCACAGAGACGCCCTACAATTCCAACTACCGGGTTTCTGATTCACTGTTACCCGCTGGGACTCGCCACTCGCCGCGGCGAGTAAATTTTGAGCAGGCTTTGGACGTTACAGCATTTCTGTGACCGGGATTAATGCTGTTTCTCCGCGATTAGTTTTTGGAACCGTGGATCTTTGCGCAAGGGATCCCACACGGGATTGAATTTTAGATCCGCAACAGTGATTCCGGCAGGAACTTCAAGGAGACGCGGCAATGCCGCGATGGCCGAATCGATATCACCGAAGCGCGCCTGGATCTGCGCAAGGACCACTTCATTTTGGGGCTGGTTGACCGCGTCGCCGTCATAATCTTTCACCGCTTGCCTCGCCTGCTGCAAAGCTTTCTCTTTTTCTCCAAGACCGGCGTAGGCTTGAGCGAGTGTGCTTGATGTATTGTTTGCGTCGGGTTTCACAACAGTGTCGGGTGTTGGTTTGATCTCGCGCACTGCGCGTTCGAACATCTGTTGCGCTGCCTCATGCTGGCCTAACCACTGGTGGCATTGTCCGGCTTGCATTACAAATTGGCGGGTGAACGAATCAAGGGGTTGATTCGGCGCCAGTGAATTTATTTTCCGCTCAATGATGCTGATTGCGTCATTGAAACGGCGTTCATACATAGCCTGGGTAACGCGGACTGCGACGACCCAATCATCAAGCAGATCATCCGGAACCAGCGCAAGCTCCTGACGCGCCTCATCGATTCGACCCGCCGCCTGCAGTACCACCGCCTTATTGGCGTGCTCGCCAGCGCCTTCGGGGGCCACTTGCAAAGCACGATCGATGCTGGCCAGCGCATCGTCGAACCGCCGCAAGTACAGATAAAACTCGTTGCCGACCGACGACAACAACTGCACATCGAGCGGATCGAGCTTGATTGCCTTTTTGTAACTTGTCTCGGCTTCCTGCCAGCGACCAAGCCGCCGCAGAACAAATCCGCGGTACTCATATACCAGCGCGTTATTTGGCAGTCGTTTCCGCGCTTCCTC
>DATDFM010000172.1:0-20136 GCA_036522635.1 Candidatus Udaeobacter sp.
AGGCGCTCGACAAACTGCTGATCGATAAATTCCAGATCTATTTGGGACCAATCATAACCGGGGGACCAGTGCTAGCCTTCCCCGCGGAAGGAGTCGAAAAAACTGCCGATGCGCTGCGTTTGCGCGATGTAGAGTATCAACAAATCGATCACACTGTTGTTGTTACTGGATATCCAAGCGATTCGGCCTGCGAATAGCCGGCGAAACTTTTCCCCGGTTTACCGGTTAAATCATCAGGAGGTAAATCATGAGGAAACTTCTGTTGATTGCAGTCGTGGCTGGGGGCTTGATGTTTGCGGGAACCACGCGTTCTGATGCTCAAGTTTACTTCAGTATCGGCTTCGGTCCCGGTTATTATGGATATTACCCGTATAGCTACTATTATCCGTACCGGTACTACGGACCATATTATCGCTCGTACTACCGGCCGTACTACTGGTACGGCGGGCATCGTTATTACCGCCATCATCACCCCTATTATTACCGGCACTAAAGTTGACCGGAGTAGCCACACCGGGCTGGCTCGAGCTATCGAGCCAGCCGGATTTTTTAAGCGACAGCGCGCCGACCATCCTTGAGAGCACGTAACCCGGAGGCTTATTTTCCTGATTTTGCCGAAGGAGCCGGTTTGGCAGAACCTTTCCCCGGCTCATCGAGCTGGAACTCTTTTCTCAATTGCTGAATCAGTGCCGGTATTTCCTTTTGTCTCTCCGTTTCGATTTGCTGCCGGAGCGATTGCTCGACTTTTCGGCGCTCCTGAATGTAGCGGGATTCGAACTGGGCGCGCTGCTGTGAGTTCAGTTGAAGACCCGAGTCACGAACTGCGGCATCAGCTTCGCGCGTAATAATTTGCCGACGCACGGTCTCCCGTTGACGCATGAGGTTGCGCTGCTCGGGAGTCATCTGGTTCCAAATTTGCGCGTTGCGCTGGAAATTTTGGCGCGCATCCGGCGGCATGGCGAGCCAGCGTTCCCTTACGCTCTGTCCCGAAGGGCCGCCCTGGAACTGACCTGAAGGTGGTCCATGGGCTTGACCTGGTGGTGGCCCATGAGGCGCTGCCATCGGTGGAGGCCCATGAGGGGCCGCCATTGGCGCCGGGCGGCCTACCGGACCGTGGTGTTGTTGCGGCTGCGCCTGTGCGGCAGCGCCACACAAAGCGAAAGCGACCAAGCCTGCAAATAATTTATAAGGTTGGCCTATCTTCCCACACGCTATTTTCATCCCAGGCGATCAGTTCATCCAGATCAGCCACGACGTCATAATCCTGTGGATCGACTCTAGCCACTACATCTGAGTCGGTTGAAGACGTTGTCCGCGGACCCGGATAATGCGTGACAAGAGCGAGCGCTGCAACGACCGCGGCGACGGCCGATGCTCCAACCATCTTTCGCACGCTGAACCAGTTCCGCACCCGCTCGAAATAACCCGGCTTCTGCCGAATTTCTCTGAGGACATTCCGGGCAAAAAATGGCGAAAGCGTGGGCTCAGGAAGCCGGCCTAGAATATCCCATAGCTCTTTGTCATCTTGAGGTTCCATGTTGTCCATTCGATTCAACCGCCTGCATTCCTCGAAGTTGCGCTCGAATCGGCTCGAAAATTATGATCAAATCCCCGGCGCTTCAAGAAAACCTTCCAACTGCCGAATCCTGGTGGGATGCCGCATTTTACGCAAAGCCTTTGCTTCGATCTGACGGATTCTCTCACGAGTCACTTGGAATTGCCGGCCGACTTCTTCCAATGTCCGGCTGTAGCCGTCCACCAGGCCAAATCGTTGCTCGAGGACTTGCCGTTCCCGGTCCGTAAGTGTTTCCAGGACATCTTTAATTTTTTCCTTGAGCAAGACGATCGCAGTCATGTCGCTCGGGTTTTCGGCGCCCCTGTCTTCGATGAAATCGCCAAAGTTGGTTTCCTCGCTTTCGCCAACCGGCGACTGCAGCGATATCGGTTGCTGTGCCATCTTTAGCACGGCTCGAACACGGTCCACTGGCAGCAACACCTCCTCGGCTACTTCCTCAGGTGTAGGCTCCCGACCGTACTCCTGCACCAACTGTTTTTGTACGCGCAAAAGTTTGTTGATCGTCTCGATCATGTGCACTGGAATTCGGATCGTCCGCGCCTGGTCGGCAATAGAACGGGTAATCGCCTGCCGAATCCACCACGTTGCATAAGTCGAAAACTTGTATCCGCGCCGATACTCAAACTTCTCGACCGCCTTCATCAATCCCATGTTTCCTTCCTGGATGAGGTCCAGAAACGACAAACCGCGATTGGTGTATTTCTTCGCGATGGAAATAACAAGACGAAGATTGGCTTCGACCATTTCGGTTTTGGCCTTGAATGCCTGGCGTAGCCAGGTTTTCAGGGTTCGATATTCGTCGGAATAATCGGAAGCGGAAAACCAGAGACTCATTTCCAGATCGCGCAGCTTATTCTGAAGTTGTAGCCGCCGTTTTTTGCTGCGAGGATTTTTGGCGAGTTCAGTCTGAAGATATAGCGAGGTATGGTGCGCTTCGTCCGCCAGGTGGACAAATTCTTCAGTGACTCGCTGCTTAAAGTAAAAACGAGGATAAATCTTTTGCAGGGTTGCCATCGTTCTTTGCAGGCTTTTGCCCTTTTTCGAAACCCTTTTTGAAAGATCGCGCACAACTTCGGAAAAGTGCCGGTTAATGGATCCGCTCAATTGCTCCACCTGCTTACATAAGCGTGGCAGGTTTTTCATGTATCTCTCGCGGCTCTCGATCTTCTTATCGAGGATTACCCGATCGAAACGTTCTCGGCCTTCGACCAGTTTCTGAGCGAGATCCAAATGCCCGCGGGCAACGAAGCCGAAACGACTGAGATGTTTTTGCACCATCCCCTCAGCCTCTTCAATTCGCTTCGAGATCTGAACTTCCTGGTCCCGGGTCAGCAGCGGAACCTGGCCCATCTGCTTCAGATACATCCGCACAGGGTCATCCAGAATATCAACTTTGGGCGTCGCTCTGCCTTCTTCCTCCTCTTCCTCGTCATCGACGTCTTTTTTGCCGTCTCTGTATCGATCAACCTCGGAGGCCTCGATGATGTCGATCTCCAGCCGACGCAGACGCGTGAGAATCAGATCGAGTTCGTCGGCGTCGGTAACACCTTCCGGTAAAGCTTCGTTGAGATCGTCGAAGGTGAGATAACCTTGTTCTTTCGCCAGCTTGATCAGCTCCCGAATACGGGCTTGTACTTCGATGGACGAATACAATCCGGTGACTCCAAGTGCCGGCATCGAAAGAGATCCATTGCCTTCAAGTGACGAAGACTTGATACGCGCCCGCTTCCGACCACTGACGCGCGGTGACTTGCTGTGATTTCTTTGTGAATTCAAACGCTTTTTTGGTACGCTCCGGTTACCGCTGCTTTTAAGCCGACGAGCCGACGACTGTCGGCTGCCCCCCCTTCGTTTCGAATGCCTTGCCAAGTTTGTTCGGTTAAGGATTTGGTCTAAGACCTTCGGCCTGCCAACCGGCAGTTGAAGACACCTACATGTCCCCCCCGCCGACGGGCCGACAAAAGTCGTGGAGCTGTTCCTGCAGGTCAAGAATTTGTTTTTGTAAATTTAGCTCCTCACCAGGACTCAATCCCGGGAGCTTGAGCTGGCTTTTCGCCATCTCCAAACGGCGGCGCATAACGCTATGGCAAATCCCCTGCCACCATTTCCCGACCACCGTTTCTGTCGCTGTTGGCATTTTTTGCATCAGCCATGAGGAGATGAGCCGTTCTTCCTCTGGCGAAAGCGTCGCCATGAACGCGTTTAGTGATGCGGTGTCGTCTGGTTTGAGTTCGCTTCCAAGAATTCGGATCAGAATGTCCGTGTCCGGTACTTGCTCGAGAATCTCGCGCCACTTCTGCGCGTGAAGGAACTTGCGAGCGTCAGCATCGCGCAACGCCAACAGGCAAAGCATAACAACATCATGCGGTGGACTCGGCGCTGCTCGGATTTCAGTTTTGCCTGAGTTGACGGGACCACCTGCTGCTCGGGAGCGCTTCGCCAAAAGTGATTCGAAATCTGTCGGCGCAACACCGAGCCGGGCCGACGCCTTATTTATCACCTCTCCTCGCAGCACTGGATCGTGCACTCGCGACACTATCATCGCCAGATTGCGGGCAGCTTGGATCTTTGCGCCCATCGAAGTTAAATCGACGCTCGCGATCTCTCGATCGATCCAGTAATCAAAAAAATCTCTCGCGCTCGTTACCCGTTGATCGAATTTCTCTTTTCCGTCGCGTCGAACAAGCGAATCCGGGTCTTCACCCGGCGGCAACTCCACAACGCGCACGATAAGATCGTTTTCCAATAGTGCATCGAGAGAACGCTCAGCTGCTTTGGCGCCGGCCGCGTCGGAATCGAAACACAGCACCACTTCGTTGACATAACGCTTCAAAATACGCGCCTGATTTTCTGTGAACGCAGTCCCCTGTGGAGCAACAACATTCGTGATCCCTGTCTCGAACAGACTGATCAAATCGAGCTGGCCTTCGCACACAACCGCAGAATTCGCTTCGATCAACGCACGTTTGGACTTGTGCAATCCAAAAAGGATGTTGCCCTTTCGAAAAAGCGGCGTCTCCGGTGAATTCAGGTACTTCGCCGCGCCTTCCTCATCTTTTAATAGCCGACCGCTGAACGCAATCACTTCGCCAACATCGTTGCAGATAGGAAACATGATTCGGCCTCGGAACCGATCATAAGAGGGTCGAGGATTGGGATTCGCTGTTTGATCGTCATCCTTGGTTTTCACGAGGCCGCTCGCAATGAGATCGCGTGCATCATAGCCTTGTCCGCGAGCCCAATTCCCGAACGCGTCCCATTCATCCGGCGCGTAGCCAAGCTGCCAGCGCCTGGCAATTTCGCCGGTGATTCCGCGTTGCTTTAGATATTTCCGTGCGGGTTCCCCAAACTGCTTCCTAGCGAGATTTTCGTGGAACCATTCCGCAGCTTCGGCGTGTAACTTTAATAATTTACGGCGTGTCTCGTATTGTCGACCTTCGTCTGTGCCACCGCGGTCTTCGACTATCGTGACCCCGGCACGCGCGGCGAGTTTGCGCACGGCTGCTGGAAAATCGACATGCTCGTATTCCATTATGAACCGGAAAGCGCTGCCGCCCGCGCCGCATCCAAAACAATGAAATGTCTGCCGACTCGGGCTCACCGTGAACGACGGTGTTTTTTCCTGATGAAACGGGCAGAGCGCTTTAAAATTCGCTCCGGCGCGCTTCAGCGGGAAATAAGAGCCGATCACTTCGACGATGTCGTTTGCCGCCGCGATCTGCTCGATTGTTTCTGATGGAATTGCCACGGAAAAACTGCCAAGCTTATCCGCGCCTGATCAATTGAAAACATGAAGATGTTCGCGATCAGCATTTGCGCCGCTTTCGTCGTCGGCGTCGCTGGGCCGGGTTTCGCCCGCGAAACGATTCACAAAGGCGACGTGGTTGTTGTGCCTGTGCACGGCGAAGTCGCGCCATCGCTGCTGACGTTTTTGCGCCGCGCGGTGAAAACAGCTGAGGCCAATGACGCTTCCGCCATCGTGTTCGATGTGAACACATATGGCGGCCGGCTCGACACAGCGACCGACATAATCAACGCGCTGAATCAAATCAAAATTCCCACATACAGTTTTGTTAACACGAACGCGGGATCGGCCGGCGCACTCATTGTCATCGCCACACAACACATCTACATGGCGCCAGTGAGCGCGATTGGCGCAGCGGCACCGATCCTTTCGACGGGCGAAGATCTGCCCACCACTGCCAAAGAAAAAACGATTTCCTATTGGTCCGCACTCGTCCGGGGCTCGGCCATCAAGAACAGCCACAATGCCGACCTCGCCGAAGCGTTCATGAACAAGGAAAAGGAAGTGAAAATCGGCGACCGCGTTGTCCATCCAAAAGGCGCAGTACTCACTCTTAATGCCCAGGAAGCCACTGAAAAAATCAACGGCAAACCCTTACTAGCCGAAGGCATTGGAGATTCGATTGCCGATTTGACCAAGAAAGCCGGGCTCAAGGGGAACATCGCCACGATCGAACCAACTGGCTTCGAGCAGCTCGCATTTTGGATCACGGAACTTGCGCCTTTGCTGCTGCTGGGCGGAATTCTCGGCGCATACTTGGAATTTAAGATTCCCGGCGTGACCTGGCCCGGTGTTATCTCTGCAATTTGTTTCGCCCTCTTTTTCCTTGGCCATTATCTTGCCGGCCTCGCCGGCTGGGAGGTCGTTGCGCTCTTTACTCTGGGGATATTTTTGGTGCTGATCGAAATACTTTTCTTCGCGCACAGCACGATAATTTTTGGAGTCGTCGGTGTGTTTCTGATCATCGGCTCGTTGGTGTGGACAATGATCGATCGCTATCCGCAGCAACCGTTTCTACCGACCGGCAAAATGCTTGCTGTCCCGTTGCTTAACATGTTCATCGCGCTGGTAGGAGCGTTGATCGTCATTGCACTTCTTGCTCGTTATCTTCCGCGCACAAGTTTGTACCGGCGCTTTGCGTTAATTGATTCAAGTCCTGCCGGACCATCCCTGGTGGGCGCCCCGCGCCACTTTGCAACCGCACTGGCGCTGGCGCCCGGAATGCAGGGAACTGCCATCACTGTGTTGAGACCCAGCGGCAAGGCGCGTTTCGCTGATCACGTTGTTGATGTCGTTACCGCAGGCGAATTCATTGCACGCGAAACACCAGTGACTGTTATTCAAAGCGATGGGATGCGTGTCGTAGTCAAAAGCGCAGCTCAGGCGTAGCCGACACTGATCATCCGCCGGCAACCACACGAATAAATTCGATACAGTCGCCTTCAGTAAGTCGGCGTTCTGGCCATTCGCGTCGATGCAATGCGAGGCCATTGTGCTCAACCAAAATCGATTGTGGCGGCAATTCGTAGCGGTCGATCAATTCGCCGATCGTTTTCGCATCCCGAGCGTCCACAGATTCGCCGTTGACTGAAATTTTCATTGCAAGAAATGACGGCCTCCGAGCCGTCATCTTCGTGCGACTGCTAGCAAGCCGCCGCTCCTTGAAGAGCCTGATCCCAATCTTTCCAGACCGGTTCGAGCCCGCAACCGCGCAGGACTTCGGCGATTTCAGCGGGAGAACGTTCGTCGCTGATTTCAAATTGTCCGGTGGCGAGTTGATCTTCGCCGTCCTGATACTCGGGCGCGACGATACGGCCACGCACAGTGCGATGAAGATGTTCGCAGCCTTGCCGCGTGTAACCACCCGGCTCGGTATGACTGCCGGCGCTCATCATCGTTACACCGATCGCCACGAGCGCGTCGCGGAGCGGTGCGCGTTCGCGTGTGCTGAGTACGATTCCGACCTGTGGAAACGTGATGCGTAACGCGCACACCAATTGCACAAGGTCTCGATCGCTCATCGTGAATAAAGGGCGAAATCCGCCTGCTGCTGGGCGCAAACGGGGTATGCTCACAGTAATTTGCGCTTGCCAACAACGTTTGAACAAATGTTCCAAGTGTGCAGCCAACGCAACGGCTTCATCCTGCCACCGCGTTAGGCCGATGAGCGCACCGATTCCAAGTCGGCGAAAACCGGCTTCATAAGCGCGCTCAGCGCATTCGAGCCGGTAATTAAAGTCTCGCTTGGGCCCAGCCGTATGCATCTCTGCATACACACCGCGATTGTATGTCTCCTGATAAACGACAAGCCCTTCGGCGCCAGCTTCAACAATTGGCACATAATCGTCCTTATCCATTGGTCCCACCTCAATCGCGATCGACGAGAAATCCGGTGCGAGTGCGCGCACGCAGTCGGCGAGATAATCGCTGCTCACAAACTTTGGATGCTCGCCCGCAACAAGAAGGATTTGCCGAAATCCCTGCCGCGCGAGGTGCTGCGCTTCGGCTACAACTTCGTCGATAGTAAGTGTGACTCGCAGGATCGGATTGTCCCGCGAGAAACCGCAATACTGACAATTGTTGATGCACTCGTTCGAAAGGTAGAGCGGCGCAAAGAGGCGCATCGTCCGCCCAAAGTTTTGGAATGTAAGCCCGCGAGAAGTTTGCGCCATGGCTTCCACTTCCAGAGCCGATTTCGGCGTAATCAAACACTGAAAACGCTCGATCAACTCCGATTTTCTTAGAGCAAGGCTGTCCAATATATCGATAAACGACATCATTCTAATTTCGTGAGCATGATTCGCTTCGCAACTGTGGCCCGTACAAAAAAACGGCGTCCGGCACTGCAGACGCCGCGATAACAAACCCTTGGTGCAAACGGCTTAGAACGCGAAGTTCACACCGGTGCGGACCATGCCGAAATTATTTTTCGGACCATCTATGAAATTCCAGCTGAAATCACTGACCCAGCCGATGTGCGGAGTTAACCGGATCTCCATGCCGCCGCCGACCTGGCCGATTGCCCTCGTCTCGCTACCTGTATACCCCGTTGTCGACAGCACATCGAAACCTTCTCCCGGCTCGACAAAGCGCTGGTTAACTTGCTTCTGACCGCCGCCAAAGATCCCACCAGCTCCGCCAAAAACGTACGGTGCAAAGCGTGTGCAAGAGATTGGGTAACGCAGCGTCAGAGTTCCCAGCACAGCCCCGATCACGTTGCTCTGGTGCTGAATGTTGGTCAGGAATTCATTGTCGCTATAATCGATAAAGATATCTTGACGTGCCTGCCGCGCGTTGACTGCCCAACCCTCAACGCCCACGCCAACATAGCGCATAAAAAAGTATTTAAGATCGATGCCACCGCCCCACGCGTGATCAGTCTCCATATAGCGGTCATTTAGATAGTTCGTTCCAGTGAACGCGTACGTCCCCCAAAGCGAAATGTTAAATTCCCTATCCGCATACCACTCAGGGCAAGGCGGCGGAGCGACCTGCTTCATTTCCTTCCCAGAATATTCAGTCCCGGCAAAAGCGGCCGAACCGACCAGAGCGGTCCCCAGCAGGCACAACAGCAGCTTTTTCATCTATTTCTCCTTTTTGGTTAAGTCCCTCCAAACATCGCTCGTCCATTCACAAGGACTCTCGCGCCACGTTTGGATGCCGAGAGTTTGAGCCGACCAGCCCAAAATTGCAAGCTTTTTCGGGTCGTTCCGTCGGCCTCAGGGCTTCAGTTCTGCCCCGGTATTAGCGTCGGTAATGACAAACTTCTCGTGATGAAAAGCGGGGTCACCCCGGAACATCAGCCGGCCGGCATAGCGGCGCTCAAGTTCCACAAGGAGTTCTTCGTCTTCCTCTTTTAATCGCTTCAAAACGTCAGGATTTAGGATCACCCGAATGTCGTGGATGGAATCCTGGTACCGGCGCATGACAACATTGAGCGTCCTGTGTAATTCCACGCTCGTACTCATTGTCGTTTTTACAACGCCGCGCCCGCCGCAATAAGGACAGTTTTCATAAATCGTGTCGCTCAGGCTCTCCTGGGCTCGCTGCCGGGTCATTTCCATCAGACCGAGCTGTGAAATGGGAAGCACGTGTGTTCTGGCTTTGTCGCGCTTCAGCCGTTCCTTCATTAAATTGAAAACCGCCTGCTGATCTTTGCGGCTCTTCATGTCGATGAAGTCAGCAATGATCAGTCCGCCGATGTTCCGTAACCGAAGCTGGCGCGCGATCTCGTCCGCCGCTTCGATGTTCGTTTGTAAAATTGTTTTCTCGACGTCGCGTCCACCTTTATTCCGACCGGTGTTCACATCAATGGCGACTAGCGCTTCGGTCTCGTCGATCACAATATAGCCGCCGCATTTGAGCCAAACTTGCCGGTGAAATGCATCATCAATCTGTTTCTGCACACCGTATGTCTCGAAGATCGGCGTAGCTCCGTCGTAGTGGCGAACGCGGTTTCTCGCGCGACGGGAGATCTGACCGACCATATCCATCATCCGATCCGTTGCTCCGTGATCGTCGCAGACGATTTCATTGATTTCTTCGGTGAGAAAATCGCGGACGGTGCGCTCAACCAAATCGGGTTCTTCAAACAGCCGGCATGGTGCGGGATTATCTCGAATGGCTTGATCAACTTTGGCCCACTGATCCAACAAGACTCGCAGATCGCGTACAAAATACCTGGCGCGCTGACCTTCACCCACCGTGCGAATGATCACACCGACTCCTTCCGGAATCTCTAACTGGCGTAGAATGTTGCGTAGCCGCTCGCGTTCCTTTGGGTCTTCAATTTTTCGCGAGATACCGCTGCGATCGCTGAATGGCATCAGGACCAAATACCGTCCAGCGAAACTGAGATTCGTTGTAACCCGGGGGCCCTTGGTGCCGATAGGCCCTTTGGTGACTTGCACGATCACATCCGAGCCGACCGGGTAAATGTTCGGTATGTCTTTAACCGTGATTCGTTTTCGAGGCCGCTTGCTCGCGCGTCGGTCAATTTCTTCGACGCCGCTGTCGAGCGCGGCAGGGATAGCATCCCAGAAATGAAGGAACGCATTTTTTTCGAAGCCGATGTCGACGAACATCGCCTTCAAACCCATTTCGATGTTTTTGACCTTACCTTTGTAAACGCTGCCTACGATGTTCCGTGAGCTCTTGCGCTCAACGCTATACTCCTCGAGGCGGCCGCCCTCGAGCAAAGCCACACGCGTCTCCAGTCTCTCCACACTGAGAACGAGCTTGTTGCCCGCTTTCCGTGAAGGAAAACCCAAAATCTTTCTCACCTTGTCTATCATAAAAATGGAGGGGTTGACCGGTCATCAGCCGAGCTGTCGATGCGAGCTGCAGTGGTAACTGTGAGCGGAGGTTCATTGTGTCGTGCCGCGTTTGCGAGTAGGAGGCGGTGGTGGCGGCGGCGCGGCCGGGCGCTGGCGAACTCCAAAAAGCCGCTGAAAAAAGTTCCGTGGAGGAGCAGGCGTCGTCACCGGAACAGCCCGGGCCGCAGCGGCGCCTCGTCGGCGAACTTTGCCTGCTGAATCGGCGTCCGGTTCCACATCAGGCGACGCATCCGAATTCGCCATTTGTACAGTAGCGTTTGGCGAATCGCTGGCAGTTTCTTCGTCCTCGCCTCCCAGATTTCCTCCTGCATCATGAAAACTCACTTCCTTGATCAAATTGAAAGGATTGGCCTTGTGCGCGGGCGCGAGCCAGGCAACCTGCATGTCGAATTTGCCTTCTTCGAGCGCCACCGTGCGCTCCAAGATTCTGTCGGCGATAGGGGCTGCAATGCTGCCGCCGTGCCCGGAGGCGCCCTGCACCATCACTGCGATAACATACTTGGGGTGGTCATACGGCGCGAAACACGCAAACCACGCCACATTTTCCTCGTGTCCGCGTTCGCTGGCCTGTGCCGTGCCAGTTTTTCCAGCGACCTGCACATTCTTCAAACGTGCTCTGCCACCGGTTCCGCCGTCGTCATTAACCACCTTCCAAAGCCCCCTCCGGACCAATTCGATCTGATCAGCCGAAATTTCCTGCCGCAAGTCCGATCGTACGCGGGGAGGTGGCGCCGCTGGATTGCCTTGCTCATCCAACACTGGAGAGCCGTCTTGCATTAAGACCTTATCAACCAGGCGGGGGTAATAGCACACGCCGCCGTTTGCAATCGCGACATATGCCATTGCGAGTTGAAGGGGTGAAACAAGTGTATAGCCCTGCCCGATGGTAACGTTTGCCGTTTGGGCTTGCGACCATCTCTCCTGCGGGTGGTGAATCTGCATCCACTCCGGCCCCGGCATATTACCAGTCTGTTCGCCACTGAGATGCAAACCTGATTCCTCCCCAATACCCAGCATCTTGCCAATGTGGTCAATTGACTGAATGCCCGCCGCATTGCCATACTGGTAGAAAAACGAGTCACACGATACTTTAATGGCATCAACAAGCCCAACCGTACCGTGCCCAGAATGTTTCCAGCATTGGAAGTAGTGATCGCCATAACTCACGCCACCGCTGCAGTTGTAGCGCGCGTTTGCGAGATTCTTCGTGCCCCGCAAACCGGCGAGCGACGTGATAAGCTTGAACGTTGATCCCGGCGGCAGACAACTGATCGCGCGATTCACTAACGGATCACCCTCGTCTTTCTGCAGCGCCTTCCAATCCTTTGCCTTAATGCTCGGGATGAAAGTATTCGGGTCGAATGACGGTACAGTAGCCATCGCAAGGATATTGCCATTGTTTGGATCGACAACTACTGCGCCGGCCCGCGGAACGGCACGCAGCGCTTCCTCCGTAATTGCCTGAATCCTCGCGTCGAGTGTGAGGAAGACATTAGCGCCTTGTTGCGGAGGATCTTCGTGCAGTACTCCATCGATTGTGCCCTTTGCGCTACGCCGTAAATAACGCACACCCGGTTTCCCGCGCAGATATTCGTCCATCGATTTCTCGATGTTCGATTTTCCTTCCACGTCCGCCTGGTAAAAGGTGAATTTTTTCGCCTCCTCCTGGTTTACATCGTCGGGTACTCCGACGTAGCCCAGGATGTGCGCGGCTAGCGCGCCGTAAATGTAGGAGCGCACCGGTTTGACAGCGACATCTACTCCGGGCAAACCGACATCGTGCTCTGAAAATTTGGCCATCGTAGGGAAATCGATGTCCTTGATGTAAGAGAACGGCACCTCGGTGTCGTTACGGAAATGTTTTTGCAACTTCCCTGCGTTGTAGTCCCGGGCGAGATCAAGCTCATTGAGACGGGGAACAATCCCATTATTTACGATCTTGATAATATCCGGTTCCTTCATGTCTTTGGGCATTCCGCTGATGATCGCTCGATATTCACTCGTGGGCGGCGAACCGAAGCGTTGGCGGTAGCCCTTGACCATCTCCGGCAAATAGAAATCGACCTCGTAGCTGGCGCGGTTTTGGACCAGGGTCATGCCATTACGGTCTTTAATTTCGCCGCGCACTGACGGAATTCGCACAGTGGCTTGAGAGCTGCCGCGAATCTGAGACGTCCATTCCTGACCGTGCGCTACTTGTATCCACCAAAGTCGAACACCAAGTGAGCCGACACCCAACAGCATGAATAGCCCAAGAAACTGAATCCGCAGACGAGAACTCGGGCGCCCCTTGCTCATTCTACCTGTCCCCTTTCTGGACCGTACGAGTACGCGGTGATCTGACCGAGCCATTGTAACCCCCAAAAGAAAATGGGCGCGATCGCCATTGCGATGAGGCCGGGTCCGCCGATCTGCCACCAGATTTCACGCGTAAAAACAAGCGAGCCGCGCCGGAACGTAATCATGAGATATTGGGCCAGAACTATTAGCGAGGTGAAAACGCCACTCAGGATACAATGCACTTCCCATCGGCCGCGGGCAAAGAGCGGTCGCAATCCGTGCATTATTCCCGCCAGCACACCGTAGAGGAGTATGGATGATCCGGCCGAAATTTCAACCTTACCTCCGATCACCTGAACCGTTAGTGCATCCAGCAGAACCCCAGCGAACAATGCCAAGCCCAGCATCAAGGGAAAAGGCAATGCCATAGCGCCGTAAAAGACAATCACTGGCACGATGTAAACGTGCGCATTGTAGAGCCATGGCAGCGCCGGGATGAAAAGCTCGGTAATCTGCGCCACCAGCACGAGCCCTATGAGAACAAGGAAGAAAATCATTTTCGACCGGTCACTACGAAGACGTCCTCCAGATGAGAAAGTTCAACGGCCGGCGTTAACTGCGCCTGACCGTCCAGTTCGCGCACACGAAAACTCTTCACAGCTCCGATGAACAATCCCGATGGAAAGACACCGCCAACTCCTGAAGTATAAACTTTCTGGCCGGGCTTCAAATCCGCCTGTTTCGACAGAAAATTGAGATCCAATAGCGGCGTGAGTCCACCCGTTACGCGCTCACCCGAAACAATCCCTTGTTCGCGACTGCCTTCCACTGAGGCTGCGACCCGGCAGTTTTCATCCGAAACGAGCAAAACAACCGAAATTGTGTCGCTTACGGTGGTCGTTTTTCCGACCAAGCCAACGTCGGTTACCACGGGCATGTCCGTTTCGATCGCATCTCTCTTTCCGCGGTTTATGGTGAGTGTTCGCCACCAACTGGACGAATCTCGCGCGATCACCTCAGCTGCGACTAACTTAAATACCGATCGCTCACGGTAATTAAGCGCGTGGCGGAGGCGATTCACTTCGTGCTCAACATCGCGCAAGCCCTGATTGGTCGCACGCAGCTCTCGATTTTCGACGTTCAACGCAGCGTTCTCCTTCTCCAATTCATCGAGCGACTTTAATCCAGACCGCACTGAGGTAATCTGTTTTTTGATTCCAGACCCACCGGTCAAAAACGGCGACAGCAGCCGATACACACTAGTCTTAAATTTCTGCGTCGTTTCAGGACCGAAGCTGAGGAAATAGCCTAGGATGGCGCCGAAAATCAGCAGCGCGATAATGTTTGTGCGGCTCATTAGAATTGCTGATTGCCAATGGAAAGCCCGGCCGTTGCTCCGCATCCGTTACGGGCCGATTGCCGATTGGCCACTCGACAACTCATCGGCGGACGGCTAACGAGCTTTCCGGTTTCCGCTTTCCGGTGTCCGCCACTATTAGCGCCACTGGCGATCGGCTGAAGCCACCTGGCGCAAAAATTTAAGTTCATTGAGGCATTTGCCAGTCCCCTCTGCCACTGCACTGAGCGGATCTTCCGCTACATGGACAGGCAACCCGGTTTCCTCACTCAAAAGTTTGTCAAAGCCGCGCAGCAGCGCACCGCCGCCTGCCAGTACAAGACCACGATCAACCAGATCCGCCGAAAGCTCAGGCGGACAACGCTCGAGGGTAATGCGAACGGAGTCGACAATCGTAGAGATCGGTTCGAGGAGAGCTTCGCGCACTTCTTGGGAGGTGATCATCAATGTTTTGGGCAGACCAGCAACCAGATCGCGGCCTTTAACTTCGACGCTCGTTTCCTTTTCACTCGGATATGCCGAGCCGATTTTGATTTTAATTTCTTCCGCAGTGCGTTCGCCAACCATCAAATTGTAAGCGCGCTTCATGTATTGCACGATTGCCTCATCCAACTCATCGCCAGCTACGCGGACGCTTCGACTAAAAACAATTCCGGAAAGCGAAATGATTGCGACTTCTGTCGTTCCACCCCCGATATCAATGATCATATTACCGGCGGGATCCTGAACCGGGAGTCCAACACCAATTGCCGCCGCCATTGGTTCTTCGATCAAATAAACTTCGCGCGCACCGGCATGAGTGGCTGATTCACGGACGGCACGTTTTTCCACCTCCGTGATTCCGGATGGGACAGCGATAACGACGCGCGGCTTCACTCGCACCTTGCGGTTGTGAACCTTGGTGATGAAATGTCGCAACATCGCCTCGGTGACTTCGAAATCTGCGATCACACCGTCCTTAAGTGGACGCACCGCAACAATATTCGCCGGCGTTCGCCCAAGCATGCGCTTGGCTTCATCCCCCACAGCTAGCACCCGGTTCGTTCCGGCCTGCACCGCCACTACCGATGGCTCACGTAAAACGATCCCCTGATCCTTTACGTAAACCAGGGTGTTCGCTGTGCCAAGGTCGATCCCTATATCGCTGGATAGCCAGCCGAAAAATCCGTTCAACATGAATTATTTGTTAGCAGCACTGTCCAGCTCGAAGGAAACGCGTTTACGCGGTGCGATTCGGCCGGCTGAAACGCGGTAACATGAGAAGGCGTGGCTCGCCGTCAAGCGTATTCTGTTGGAGTAATGGAGCATCGAAGCCTTGGAGTGTTGCCCCAGGGCTTGCCATGACTCCATTACTCCATTACTCCATCACTTCATGGGAAGAATCATCATCGCGCCATCCATTCTTGCTGCAGATTTTTCGCGACTCGCTGAGGAAATTCATCGCGTCGAAAGCGCAGGCGCCGATTGGATTCACTGCGACATCATGGACGGCCATTTCGTCGACAATATTTCGTTTGGACCGAATGTTGTCCGGCTGGTACGCAAAGAAACAAGCCTGCCACTGGATGTACATCTGATGATCGAACATGCCGATCATTATGTGCCGCGTTTTGTCGAAGCCGGCGCAAACTCAATCACTGTTCACGCGGAGCCTGAAGCCAAACACGACGTCCTCCAAACCTTGCGGAAGATTCGAGACGCCGGTTGCCGTGCTGGCCTCACGCTGAATCCCGAAAGTCCAATTGAAATGATTGAACCGTACCTCGGCAAATTCGATATGCTGCTGGTCATGACTGTTCATCCTGGTTTTGGCGGACAACCGTTCCGCGCCGACCAGATGGAAAAGGTCAGGCGCGCAGCGGAATGGAACCACTCCCGCGAGTACAAGATCGACATCGAAGTCGATGGCGGCATTAATCCAAAAACGGCGCGAATCTCAATTGAGAACGGTGCAAACGTTCTCGTCGCCGGCACGTCGATTTTTGGTTCCGATGATTACGCGAAGGCAATTCGCGAGTTGCGCGGCGAATAAGATGAATCCGATGCTTAACGGATTTCGGCCGCTCCACCAGCCACGACCGGCTCAGCTTCTTCAGTCGTTTCAGCCATCACTTCATCAGTCTGCGTAACGCGGACAACTTCTTCGATGGTTGTTTTGCCCTGGGCTACACGTCGCCACCCATCCTGCCGCAACGTCTCCATCCCTTCGGCAACCGCGCATTGCTTCAACTCACTGCCATCACGTCTTCGCATGATCAGCCTCCGCAAAGGCTCGGTGATGACGCAAACTTCGTAAATCGCTGCGCGGCCCTGGTAACCGGTTTGGCGGCATTGATCGCACCCGGCACCTCGTCGGAAGCGCGTGCCAAGCTCTTTCACAGGGAAACTAATCTCCGCGAGGTAATCGCGTGGATAATCGACAACTTCGGCGCAATCGGGGCAAATCGTCCGCACAAGCCGCTGCGCGATAAACGACTTCACTACAGACGCGAGCAGAAACGGTTCCACGTCCATGTCGAGCAAACGTGTAATGCCACCTACCGCGTCATTCGTGTGGAGTGTGCTGAAGACAAGGTGACCTGTCATAGCGGCGCGAATTGCAATATCCGCAGTCTCGACGTCTCGAATCTCGCCGACCATCACCACATTCGGATCTTGTCGTAAAATGTGTCGCAAGCCTTTGGCGAAAGTCAGATCAATCTCTGGTTTCACGTCGATCTGCGACACACCAGGAATTCGATATTCCACCGGTTCTTCAATCGTAATAATGCGGCGCTGCACAGAATTGATGCTGCTGAGAAAACAATACAGCGATGTTGATTTCCCGCAGCCGGTAGGACCTGTGAGGAGGATAATTCCGTTCGGTTGGGCGAGGAGACTCCGAATTATTTCCTCCTGCTTATCACCCAAATCGAGTCGGTCGAAATTGAACTGCTGTTCGCCGCGGCTTAGTAAACGCAGACTGATTGACTCGCCGTTGACAGTTGGAATCGTCGAAACGCGCACATCTATCTCTACATTCCCAGCGAGTAGGTTCATTCGGCCATCCTGAGGAAGACGGCGCTCGGCAATATCCATATGCGACATGACCTTCAAACGCGAGATGATTGCGGACTGCAAGACACGCAACTGCGGCGGCACAGCGACTTCGTGCAAAATGCCGTCGATGCGATACCGAATGCGCAGATCGTTTTCCAGAGGTTCGACGTGAATATCAGTCGCACGCTCTGCGATAGCTTCGCGAATGATCTGGTTAACAAATTTGACCACCGACGCTTCAGGATCGTCCGCATTTAGTTCAATCGCGGTCTCGGTGTCCTCCAACACATCCGTCGAGCCCCTGGTCTTTAAAATCTCGTCGAACGTTTCCGCGCCAACACCATAAAGGGTTTTCATCGCACGCAGAAGCTGCGCGCGCGGCACAAGCACCCATTCGGGAGGTTTTTTCAACAGTTGCCCGGCAAGCTGGCGCCCGATCGAATTGAAAAGATCATAAGTCGCGAGCACGACCGAGTTTTCCTTCGACTCGATCGGCAGAATGTGATGTTGAAACACAAAACGGCTCGGCAGGATCGACAAAGTGGCGCGATCGATGTTCTTCGCGTCCATCGAGACGATCGGCACCCGGAAGAATTTTCCGATTGCGCCGAGAAAACGTTGTTCGTCCACTTTGCCCGAGTCGAGCACCTGACTGACCCACGAACCTCCGTTGAGGTTAGTCGCCAGCTCGGCTGCCTCCTCATTCGAAGACACACCGCTTTCGAGCAGCAAATTAATCAGTGACTGACTCGGAGCTGCATTCATTCAGCAGGACTCAAGGCATGTGTAGGGCACGCCGCACCGGAACATCAAGATTGCCAGTCACGCGCATCGAATAATTCTTCTGCAGACGCGCGATCGCGTAACTCACTTCTGCTGTGAATACACCGTCCACGGGACCGCAATAGTAGCCCAGCCGGCGCAACGCTGTTTGAAGCGATCCGACATAGGCCGGATCCAAGACGAGTTGATTACGTCCCCTGAAGTAGTACTGCCATCGCCACGGATGTCTGGCGGCGAAATCTGTAGCGTTTACGTGAGGCGTCTGGTGTACGAATCCCCATTCATCTCGTTGAGCTAAGGGATCCGTCGATCGGAAGATGCCGTAGTCTACAATGTCGAATTCGTCGGCTTGTGTAACCATTGGCCAAAGGGCGACAAACAAAACGAGTGCTATCCGTTTCATAACAACAAAGGTTTAATGCATGTCTTTATCGTCCGGAAGATCAGGCGGTGGCAAGTTTATCTGTTTGCCCGTCTCCACCTTGGGACAGTCTGGACACTCTGCCTGGTCGAGTTCGGGACCAAAATGTGTATGGGTGTTCTCCCATTTCTGCCGCAATCGATAAAGATCAAGCTTGGTCAGGGTTACCTCGGGACACATGAGAATGATCAGTTCGCGACGCTGTTTGCCACTCGCTGTAGAACGGAATGCCGCGCCGATCAGGGGAATGCGCGAGAGATAAGGAAACCCTTCATAGTTCTTTTGCTTTTGGTCTTCAATTAATCCACCCAGAATGATCGTGGACCCGTTCCCTGCAGAAACATTCGTCCGGATGTAACGCGTATCGATTGTCGGGACCGAGTTGCCGCTGATGTTTACGTTGCCGCCCGGGACAATGCTGTCGATCTTTTGCAAGATATCGAGCGACACTTCCTTTTCGTTATTAATGAGGGGAACGACCTCGAGCTGCAACACCACTTTCTTGTATTCGATGCTCGATGACACCGAGGCCACATTGTTCTGCACCAGGCCACTGTTAACGTTGCTTAGGGTACTGACCGGAACTGGAACCTCCTGCCCGGAAGCGATTATGGCCTTTTTGTTGTTACTGGTAAAAACGGTTGGCCGGGAAAGAACTCTGAATCGATTCGTGGACTCCAGCAGATGCACAATAGCAGCGAACGCGTTACCGGCTGCGACATAGAGATTGGTGCCGCTGCCGACGTTCTGAATGATTTGGCTGAAGTTAATCAGATTGGCCGGATCGAGAATATTGCCGACCACCGGCGGCACGCTGCTGCCTGGGGACACCGACGAACCAGGGATCGGAACTCCTGGGTCATTGGTGCTAAACACCGAATTGTTACGCGAGGTCCCCACGAATCTCTTGTTGTACTTTGCGAACCAATCGACACCGAATTCCTCGTTATTGCTAAGGGTCAATTGCCCGATAACCGTGCTCAACGAGACCTGCGGCGCTTTAACGTCCATTTCGTCGAGGATCTTCTCCACCTTCATCACCACCTCGCGATTACCAAGCACGATGATTGAGTTAGCGCGTTGATCCGCGATCAGCTTTGAATTGCCGATCGTGACTGCCTTAGGCACAGTATCGACAGGCTGAGTTGAAAGCTCCTCGGAAATATTGAGCGAGCTGCCCGTGCCGGACGAGCTGCTGCCGCCGCTGTATTGATTCGTCAGCGACGCATTACTCGCCCCCCCACGGTTCTGCTGCGTTTGACCTGCGCCCGGCGACGGGCCAATACCAGGTAATCCTCCCGCTCCTGCACCGCCGCCGCCTTGTTCGGTTCCCGGTTCGGTCAATGCCTGGACAAGGACCGGCAATACGTCCCCAGCGGAAACGTATTTCAAATAACGCGTCACCGGCTTGGCAAACTCAACGTTCGCATCAAATTCATGGATCAATTGCCGTATGAACGGCATGTTGATCGGCCGCGTCACGATGTGGATGCGGTTCGTGCGCACATCGGGGGTAAGCTTAATTTTCCCAACGATTAC
>DATDFM010000173.1:0-7348 GCA_036522635.1 Candidatus Udaeobacter sp.
AATCAACGTGATGTTGCTCAACGAATTTTTAAAAGAGCACCGGAAAGTTGAAAAATTAGAAGAAACGGTGGCCGATCTCGCGACACAATTGCGGCACGTGAGTGCGCAACTGCAGATGAATAATTCGCCCGCCCGAATCGCTGCCAGTCATCAGTGAGAATAGCGGTGGCCCCAGTGCGCCTGGACAATTTCCTTGCACGGAGTTGTTGCCCTGCCTTTGTTGAAGGTCATGGAAGTTCCACGTGATCCTGCGGCTTCACGTTACGAGCACGTCGGGAAAGGTCTGCGCCGGAGTGACCTTGCTCGCGATCCGGTGAAACAATTTGGCAATTGGTTTACCGCGGCAATCGAGGCCGGTATCCACGACGTCAATGCGATGAGTCTCGCTACGGCTGGTCGCGACGGCAGACCGTCAGTGCGAATTGTTCTGCTAAAGAGTTTCGATCAGGACGGCTTCGTATTCTTTACGAATTACGAAAGTACGAAAGGAAAACAGCTTGGGGCGAATCCATACGCAGCGCTGGGATTCTACTGGATCGAAGTCGATCGGCAGATTCGCATCAGCGGAAAAGTAGAAAAGACCTCTCGCGAAGAATCGGAAACTTATTTTCATTCACGTCCTGTCGGCAGCCAACTGAGCGCGTGGGCGTCACGTCAAAGCGAAGTAGTAGACGGCCGGCGTGTGCTCGACGCGCGCATGGCCGAAATGACTGAGCGTTTCGGCGGCAAGCCAATCCCATTACCGCCGCACTGGGGCGGTTTTCGACTCAAACCGGCCAAAATCGAATTTTGGCAGGGTCGCCCCAACCGTTTGCACGACCGGTTTCGGTATACGCGCAAGGCAGATGGATCGTGGCAAATTGATCGGCTCGCGCCCTAAACGGACGGAGAAATGGAGTGACGGAGCAATGATTTTTCTTTTCGACAATACTCCAATACTTCATCGCTCCAGCTTTCCATTGTAGGGCGTTTGTGTGAATCCCGAAAGATTCGGGACTGACACAGACGCCCTACAGTTTCATTAATAGTCACCCGACCGCCGTCATTGTAATTCAATGATTCATGAAGAATTCCGATAGCAGAATCGAAATCCTCCGCGGTGACATCACAAAGCTGGAGGTTGATGCAATTGTGAACGCGGCGAATACGACATTGCTCGGCGGTGGCGGTGTCGATGGCGCTATTCACCGCGCAGCAGGGCCCGAACTGCTCGCCGAATGCCGCATGCTCGGCGGTTGCAGGCCGGGCGAGGCGAAGGTGACGCGCGGCTATTGTTTGCCTGCTCGATTCGTAATTCACACAGTCGGGCCTGTTTGGCATGGCGGACAACATAACGAAGCGCGGACCCTGGCCGACTGCTACCGCAATTCGCTCCAGCTTGCGGTGGAAAATGAAATCAAAACGATCGCGTTTCCCGCAATCAGTTGCGGCGCCTACGGTTATCCGATTGAGAAAGCCGCGCAGATCGCGTTCAAAACGACGTGCGATTTTCTCAGTACGAACGACGAGATCCACAAAGTGATTTTCGTTGTTTGGGACGAGGACGTTTACGAGGCGTATCAGCGCTTGCTGTAGCCGCTTCGCTGTGCGAAGCGTGAAATGCGCGCGAAAGCTGCGTTTCGCACAGCGAAATGATTACAGAGAAACGCAATCGTGCCTCGGGATACGATAGAATTTTGTATGAATCCGAACGAAAATGATTTTACGAGGGACGAACCGCTTCCAGCGCAGCAATTTCAGCAACGCGAAGAAGACATCAGCGCAACTGGGCGTGAGCAGTTTCGTCGAGCAAAAGAAGAAGTCTCCACACAAATGAGCCACACGTGGGACCAAACGAAAGAGAAGGCCAACCGCGCGCTTGAGCGTACCGAAGATTTCGTGCGTGAAAATCCGGTGCCGACCATTCTGGGAGCACTCGGGCTGGGGGTCGCCATTGGCTTGGCCATCCGTTATGCCGCCCCCAGCGAGCGTAAGCACGAAATCGTATTGGACTCGCCGTGGGGAAAATTCAACTGGAGCGTACTTTCGCTGCCGTTTCTCTGGCCGTTGTTCAAATCGGCCCGCGAAAAATCGGAAGACGTTATGCGAAATGGGGTTAAACGGTGGAAAAAAATGGACGTGGAGCGCTACGCAAAACCAATCCGTAAACGCTGGAAAGCGTGGACGCGCTGAGAGTTAGCGCATTCTGTGAAGCCACCGTCTGGACGGCGGGCGAAGGTCGGGACGCTCGCAACCCTTCAAAGCTAAAAAGCTGCTGTGAGCACGCGAATTCTCGTGCTCACACGTCGTAGCTGCATAATTGCCGCCAAATCTCAGCGTGCGGCATGATCGTTCAAATCTACGAGGTTACGACCCCAGCAGAGGCTCGCGCCCTCAGCGCCATAGGGGTGGATCACATCGGTGTTCTGGTAGGCGGTGGTTCGTTCCCTCGCGAGCAGACCATTGAAAACGCGCGCGACATTTTTTCAGCAGTTCGCTCGCCGTCAAAGAGATCCCTGTTATCGCTTTCTCACGATGTGGATCTGATTGGGCAGCTCAGCACCGCGTTGAACCCCGACATCCTGCATCTCGGGTCGGCGCCACAGCATCTCTCGCCGGTGCAGGTGCGGACACTCAAAGCGAAGTTTCCGCAGATTTCGCTAATGCGCAGCATTCCTGTCGTTGACGAAAGCAGCATCGAACTCGCTCGGTCGTATGATCAAGTCGCCGATTGGCTTCTCCTGGATAGCTATCAATCGGGCGATCGCCAGGTCGGCGCCCTCGGCGTAACACATAGTTGGGAGTTGGATCGGCGCATCATCGAAAGGGTGCGCATCCCTGCAATCATCGCCGGAGGATTGGGACCGGCAAACGTTGCCGACGCGATTCGTGTTACGCGCCCGGCAGGAGTCGATTCCAAGACCAAAACCGACAAAAACGACGGGACGCATACAAAAGATTTGCAGAAGGTGTCGGAGTTCGTGATGGCAGCGCGTCGCGCGAATAATAGAATTCTGGCCGACTAAAAGCGTCCTCACAGGTGCGATTCGACTTGGCCAATCATGAGAAAGCTGTTGATGAGATCGGCGAGTGCTCGTGGATACTGGGCGATGAAGGCGTGGCCGCCGTGAGGAAATTGAGCAAGCCACGCACCGGGAATCGTGTTTGCGAGTCTGAGAGCATTTGAAGCAGGAATCACGATGTCCTCCGTTCCGGTAGCAATTAGCACCGGCACACGGATCTTCTGCAATTGCCTGCCGATGCCATAGCGATGCCAGGCGGCCATCGCCGCAGCCTGACGATTTAGAAGTCCACCGGATAGTTGCGTACGCGCCGCTGCCACGATGCCGCCGAATTTGCGATAGAAAGACTCGGCGACGTCCGTTGGAAAAAGCAGGAACAACAAACGCCGCGCCTGCTCGTCAGGCGTGCCGGACGTGTCGAGGAGTTTGGACCAGACATCAGGTGAGGCCAGATCCGCCTCGTTTCCTCCGGGGTCGGTCGACAATAGCACGAGCTTGTCAACGCGATCCGTATACGTCACAGCGAATGCCTGTGCAATGAATCCGCCCATTGACCAGCCCATCACACTCGCGCGTTCGATGTCCAGGACCTGAATTACGCGTGCCGCATCAGCAGCAAGTTTCGCGATGTCGAATGACTGTCCATTGTCTGTCGAGCCACCGATACCGCGGTTGTTCAGCAGGATCAGTTCGTTGGAAGACGCTAATCGATCGATGAAAGACGGCTCCCAATCTGAATCTGTCGCAGCGAAACCATTCAATACCAGCAGCGGTCGGCCCTTCCCGACCCGCCGGTAGGCAATTTCAGCGCCATCAACTTCGACCGTTGCCAATGAAGCGTCCATTTCGCGCGTTCGATAGTTCATCATCGCTAAGCCGCACGAACCAAAAAGACAAAAGATTGGGCTGCGTGAACACGATCCCGTAGCGCATGCCGTCTTTTGACGCCACAGCAGTGGCAGTTGAATCTTGAACGTTGAGCGATGAACGTTCTCGTTCATGGGAAACGTAAAGGTAATTCACTTGTTCGCGCTTACTTCTCTGTTCGCGAGCGCGTTTGGTGGCTGCGCGTCAAGCAACAACGCTGATAGCCAATCCGGTGTCGATCAGACGATTGCCGGGGCAACCAAATGGGGGCATTACACTGGCGAACCGGTCACAAAGTGGAATCCGGACGGCCGCACGATGACTCTCTTAACTGAGTTGCGTTACACCGATCCGCACGGGGAACTCTGGGTCGCCCCGATTGGTTCGGTCGTCGATGGCGCATCCATTCCGCGATATCTTTGGTCAGTCATGGGAGGGCCGTTTGAAGGCAAATATCGCAACGCTTCGGTGCTGCATGACGTCGCGTACAGCGAGCACAAACGACCATGGCAGGACTGCGACCGAATGTTCTACTACGCCATGCGTTGCAGCGGAGTCGGCGGGACCGAAGCCAAAACCATGTACTACGCGTTGTATAAATTCGGCCATCATTGGAAGTTTCCGATCAAACGCGGTAAACCGGTGAAATATGAAGGCAGCCTGGTGGCGAGGGGCGAAGAAATTCCGCGCGCCATTCCAGTGAGTCCAACGGAGATCAATCAGGCCCGCGATTGGATCAGCAACACTGATCCCAGTCTGGAGCAGATCGAGCAACGAGCGCAAACCGAGCCGCGGTAATGCCTGTCGCGCGTGAGACCTTGAAACTGTCGTTAGGCAGGACCAGCGCTGTCGGGTGCTGAGGGCGACACCTGGATTAATGTTGCCAGCCAATCGGGCGGTTGAATCTGCAGGTGCGTTTTGAGAATCTCAGCCGTGAAACTCCGGAAATCGCCGCCACCAACCGTGCAGAGTTTCTCCATCGTGTAAGCCCCAAGCATTCGGTAGCTCTCAAACTGTGACTCCGAGAAAAACTGATCGGCGGTACTCTCGTTCGGAAATGTTTCGCTCCTTTTGAAGTACTCGTAAATGTCGCGCGGCTCATCACCATAACAGACAGGCTTGATGTAAATGATGATGCCGTCGGGAGCAGTGGAACCATCCACTGCCGAATACCGGATGCGGCCGATAGCGCAGTTATGGCCATGCTGTTTCGCAGCGTCGATTTGGCTGCGGGGATAGATGCTCATCTGATCGAAATCGATGGGTATCCCAAAATCCAACCGAATTTTTCGCACCGCCTCACCAAGATCAGCGAACGAACATTCGGGATCCTCCCCCGCGTCGCTAACCACGATGAAATGGCAGCGGCGCAACACCATCTCGTAAAGGCCGAGATTTTCGAAATGACCCCCATCAGACAGATACACATAGGGGCTTTTGTCGTTCGTTAGGCCCAGGGCTTCATCAATAATTGGACGCACGCTGCTCTTCGGATACCCAAGCTGAAAGGTGTGATCTCCTGCCTGGCCGGGGTTTCCAAGCCACGCTCCAAGCCGGACATTTAACAACGTCAGGATGAAGGTGACGAAAGGGGATGAGTGATAGCCCATGTTAGGACTCGCCGCAGCCCCCGAAATCGTGATCGCAGATCCGAGCGAGATACCTTGCTGCCCACCATACACAGTCCCATCTGCACCGGTCGTGGAACGATAACCTGGATCCATCGCCGACGATCCGCAGTATAACGGGCTTACTGTAAAACTCTGCGCCTTGCGCTCTTGCCAGCCGAGCCTTTCGCCAGACACCAGATTGAGCGCGATGTTGATAACCGGCATAAGTTTGCCCTGAAATTTTTCCTGCAACCAAAGATCGCGCATTTTGATGTTGTCGTTCTCGTCGAATCCCGTGAATGGATTTTCTTTCCGATCCGAATTCGAAGCACCGAGGTAAGCGCGAATTAATCGGTCGCGATACATACCGTGCAATGAAAACTTGTTCGCATTAACCAAACGCGCTATCACCACGCCCGCGAACAAAAGTAGCGCTGCGAACGGAATCACCAGCCACCACGGCGTGTAGAAGATCACATTGAGATATTCCTCTGGACGACCAAGCAACCCTGACTTGGAGTTCAATGTTGCCTGGTAGCTCAATTTAATGTCGTAGGCCTGAATCAACTTCTTCATCACCGACGTGGTTGCCTCGGTGATAAGAATTAACAGGACCGCTGCAAACACCATCGCCGCAATCGTGGATGCGTTGGACAAAATGAGCCCGAGCGGACTTGCGGTCGCCCGCTCCTTTTGGGTCGCCGCAACCAGCGGGCTGCGGCCGCCCAGAACAGTAAGAATGGCTGCCACACCACCGGTAGTGACGAACGACCATGTCCACCTTAGCGAAAGCGGCCCAAAGACAACCAAGCCGCTGATAAGCAGCCATCCCAGGGCTACTGCAAGCAACCAGCCCGTTGCACGTCCCCACCATTCGCGATCTGAGTCATCGGTCCAGCGGCTGGAAATTCCAGCGAATACCATGATCGCCAGGAAAAAAAGCGCCATGAAAGCGGGAACAGCAACGCAAATGTACAACTCCATTTGCATTACCGGATGCGGAAACAACTCTTGTGCCCCGAACCACAGAACCACTCCACCAATGGCGCCAGAAACGACTACGGCGAAAAATTCCAAAGTTCGAAATCCATGCGCCGGAAGTAATGACGTCAGCCATGAGACGATGTGCACCGCTGTTCCGAGATAAAGAAACGGCACCCAGGTCCGCGGTGGCCCAAAGCCGAATAATGGCCATGCGATCAGCGAACGCCCGTAATAATTGAACCAGGCCCAGTAAATGGTCATTAAGACTGAGGCGAGCAAAAGCGGCAGCAGACAGAACTGCAGGAACCGCTTTTGGTCCCATCGCAGATTACGGCCGCACGGCAGATTAAGTCCCATATAAGCGACGCCAATTGCCACCAGCACTGCTCCGACCCAAAGTATCGCATCGCTTCGCGGTGGTGGATCCATCATCACGATTGAGCTGAAAATCCACGGCAGCGCGAGAAACGCCGCGAGCAACGGAATGATCACGCACCAGTTCAACAGAAGATTGCGCAAATAACTGCCAACAAGCGTCCAACTGTCCGCCGACAACATCCCGAGTCGCGGACTGAGATAATTGCTGTAGCTGCGCAGATTCTGAATCTCGACCGGCTCCGGATTGGGTCTCGTATGCTCGCTTTGATGTCCGAGCTGAGTGATAGCACTTGTTAGGCCGGCACGATTAATCCAGGCACTCAACCAACTGCCGATGTATCCGCCGCCAGAAACGGTGGAAAGATAATGGAACTTGTCGAGCAAACCGCAGCGCGCCAGACCCTGTAGAATGCCGAGCCCAAATGTCGCGCTGCGAATGCCGCCACCCGAAATGCAGAGCGCAGCGCGCTTTTCTGGCAGTTCGTGTACAGTCGACCAGATTGCAGT
>DATDFM010000174.1:0-15915 GCA_036522635.1 Candidatus Udaeobacter sp.
TACTGTCGACGTCCAGACAGGCGAACGCGACATAGAAATTGAGCGGCACCCCGACGTACTGGAATGGGGTTTTGCACTGGAGTACAGCCTGATCTACCTGCAATCGCAGGTGCAGGACATGCACTTGCACGCGCCCCTCGATCGGCTGATTCCGTTGGTCGAATTCGCATTGGAAACTCCGCTCAACCGCGGAGAAACGGGACAAACGAGCGGCACGATAAACCCCGGCGTCATTTGGGCGGGTAAATACTTCCAAGTTGGGATGGAGGCTGTTATTCCGATCAACGAGCGTACCGGGAACAACGTCGGCGTGATCGCGCAACTGCATTTTTTCCTGGACGATCTTTTTCCCCATAGTCTGGGCCGTCCATTGTTTGGAGAAAAAAAATGAAGTTTATCGTCACCTTTTTAATTCTTGTGGCTGCGTCAGCCAGACTTGAAGCACACGCTTTTCTCAAGGATGCCAATCCGGGGGTAGGCAGCACCATACAAACATCGCCAAGCGAGGTTCGAATTCGATTTAGCGAGAATATCGAGCCCTCCGTTAGCAGCATTCAGGTCTTCGACGCATCCGGGAAGGAAGTGGACAAACAGGATCTGCGTCTGGATCGCTCCGACCACGGGCTGCTGCACATTTCCCTGCCGCGGCTCCGCGCGGGAACATATAAGGTCGTGTGGCGCGTAGTTTCTGTCGATACACACGTGACAAAAGGAAACTTTACGTTCCGGATCGTTCGTTAGGCTCCTGCACAAGAGAATTTGATTGGTAACCATGCTCGTCATTACTCGTGCTGTGCACATTGCCACGTCTGCCTAACGACTAGTCCACCAGTATAACAATGGTCTTATAAACGCCTGCCTATGCAAGACGCTTTCAGGAAGTGGGTTCGGATTACGTTGGTCATAATTGCTCTAGCGGCAGCGGCTGTCGTTGTTACTGGCGAGATTGTTCGCAGCGCGGCGCAACGGAAGCTGCGTGAGGAGATTCTTGCGGAGCTTCAGCCTGTTCTTCTGAAAAACTGCACGCTCAAGCGCTTCGGCAGCGCCAATGATGGCGGTTATCTGATGTGCGAGAATCTGATTGAGCCACTCGATTCAGCATACTCGTACGGTGTTGGTCCGAATGACGATTGGGGCTGCGACGTCTCGCGGCGATATCACGTTCCGATTCACGAATACGATTGTTTCGATCCAGCAAGGCCAACCTGCGACGGCGGCAGGTTTGTCTTTAATAACGAATGTGTTGGCGCTCGCACTGGCGACAGAGATTCTCGTTTCTTCGATACGCTGGAAAATCAGATTAACAAAAACGGCGATACCGGCCGGCACATAATAATAAAGATGGACATCGAAGGCGGGGAATGGGAATCGCTCCTCGCAGCGCCAGACCAATTACTCGCGTCGATTCCGCAGTTGGCGATGGAAATGCACGGTTACGACGATCCAAGAATTGTCGAAGTGCTCCGAAAACTGAAGCGAAACTTTTATCTGGTAAATCTGCACTTTAACAACTGGTCGTGCACATCAAGAGCGGCGCCGCTCCCGGCGTGGGCGTATCAGGTGCTCTGGGTGAACAAACGCATCGGCATCGTCGATCCGACTGCGACGGTTCCCGCGACAATGAGTCCACTAAACGCGCCCGACTCGCCGACGTGGCCGGATTGCCAGTTGCGCACGTCGAGATCGCAACGCTGACAGTTCACGATCAGCAGAATATTCGTACCGTCGGCCCAATGATTTTGGCGCGGCATTGGCCGGGAGTTTCTCCCGGAGGGAATTGCCCGCCTAAGAAGAGCGCGAGGACCGCGACGATTAGCCCGATCCATTTTATTGCAGGGCGAGTTTTCAACTTGGTCCATCGCAACTTGGAAAGTTGCGCGACGAAGGCAGGTGGAATCAAAGGCGCTGGCTCTTCAGTCTGATCGGGCAGTTCGCGTCGCCTCCAGATGATGTAGATCACCGGATAAATAAGCAACTCCAGGATCGCCGAAGTGACAACGCCGCCGATCATTGGCGTGGCGATACGCTTCATTACGTCCGCGCCGGCCTGCGTCGCGGGCGACCACATGATCGGGAGCAATCCGAATGAAATTGCGCAAACAGTCATGATTTTCGGCCTCACGCGCCCCACAGCGCCCTCAATCACGGCGTCGTGCAAGTCGCGCGTGTTGTTCATTCGACCTTCACCGCGGAATTTTTCCCATGCGTGATCGAGATAAAGGAGCATGACCACGCCCGTCTCGGCGTCGAGCCCGGCAAGTGCGATGAGTCCAACCCAAACGGCGACGCTCATGTTGTAGCCGAGAAAAAAAAGCAGCCAGAAAGCGCCGATCAACGAGAACGGTACGGCGAGTAACACGATTGCAGTTTTGATCAACGATTTCGTGTTCATATAGAGGAGCACGAAAATGATCAGCAGTGTGAGAGGGATCACGATCTTGAGCCGCTCCTTGGCGGCCTGTAGATACTGGTACTGGCCCGCCCACGAAATGTAATAGCCTGGCGGATACTGAATGCGCTGGCCCAGTTGTTGCGACGCCTTGCGAACATAACCCTCGATATCGCTTGTGGTAATGTCCACAAAAACGAATCCGACCAATTTTCCGTTCTCACTGCGCACAGAGGGAGGACCGGTTTTGTAGCGAATGTCAGCGAGCAAGTCGATCGGCACCTGCGCACCGGTGGGCGTGGCGACGAGCACGCGTTTGAGTGCGTCGATGTCCTGCCGAAAATCGCGGGCATAACGTGCACTGATTGGGTAACGCTCGCGCCCCTCAACTGTGGTCGTAATGTTTTTGCCGCCGATGGCTGACTCCACGATGTCATTCACGTCGCCAACTCTTAAACCGTACCGTGCCGCCGCTTCGCGGTTAACGGTAAAGTCGAGGAAATAACCGCCAACCGTGCGCTCGGCGAAGGCGCTGCGCGTATTTGGAAGTTCAGAAAGCTCTTTCTCGATTTGGACGCCGAGCTTTTGGATTTCGCCGAGGTCTGGCCCAAAAACTTTTACACCCAGCAGGCTGCGGAACCCAGTGGCTAGCATTTCGGTGCGCGTCTGAATCGGCATCCAGAAAATATTCGCCATGCCGGGCGTCCTAATATTGGCGTTTAGCTCCGCGAGCAGCTTGTCCCATGTCATTCCCTTTCGCCACTGATCGGGCGGCTTAAGCGTGACAACAGTTTCGAACATCGAAAGCGGGGCGGGATCGGTTGGCGTATCTGCCTGGCCCGCTTTGCCGAATACAGTCACCGCTTCTGGAATGTTTTTGAGTTGCCGGTCCTGGATCTGCAAAATTTTCGCGGCCTCGGCAATCGACATTCCTGGAATCGCCGTCGGCATGTAAAGCAGGGTGCCTTCATTGAGCGGCGGCATGAATTCGCTGCCAAGTCTCTTGAAGGGAAAAATCGTGAGCGCGAGAAGGAGGACGGCACAGACCAGCGTAAACCGGCGATAGCGCAGCACGAAAGTCGCGAGCGGTTGATATCCCCAGATCAAGGATCGATTCACCGGATTTTTAATCTCCTGTGTGATTTTTCCGCGGATCAAGAGCACCATCAGCACGGGAACGAGTGTCACGCCAAGAAATGCGGCGAAGAACATCGAAAAGGTCTTTGTGAAAGCGAGTGGCTTAAAGAGGCGGCCTTCCTGCGCGGTTAGCGAAAACACCGGAATGAAGCTGACCGTGATGACCAGCAGCGCGAAAAAAAGCGAGCGACCCACGCTTTTGGCCGCGACGATAATCACCCCCGCGCGCTCGACTGCGCTTGGCTCGCGCTTGTGTTCATCGCGGAACTGCTCGAGCGCTTTGTGCGCGTTCTCGATCATGATGATGGCTGAATCGACCATCGCACCAATGGCAATCGCGATGCCACCAAGCGACATGATGTTTGAAGTCAGATTCATCCACCACATCGGGATGAATGACAGAATGATTGCAATGGGCAACGTGATGATCGCCACGAGCGACGAACGCACGTGCCAGAGAAAAACGACACACACGAGCGCGACCACGATGCTTTCTTCAATCAACTTTTCACGCAGCGTTGCGATAGCGTGCCGGATCAACTCGCTGCGGTCGTAAGTGGGCACGATGCGCACACCGGGTGGCAGAGAGGATTTGATTTCGTCGATTTTCCTTTTGACGCCGTCGATGACGTTGAGCGCGTTCTCGCCGTAACGCATCACAACGATCCCGCCAACAGTCTCGCCTTTGCCGTCCAGTTCCGCGATCCCGCGCCGGATATCGCCGCCGAGATGCACCGTGCCCACGTTCTTCACGTAAACCGGTGTGCCTTTATCCATTTTCAGCACAATGTTTTCGATGTCTGCGACGCTTTTGATGTAGCCGCGGCCACGCACGAAATATTCCGTGCTCGCGATCTCGAAAGTCTTGCCGCCTACGTCGGCGTTGCTTGCTTTGATCGCGCTGACGACGTCGCTAAGCGGGATGTTATAGGCGACGAGAGCGTTTGGATCGAGGTCGACCTGGTATTGCTTTAGGAAGCCGCCAACTGACGCGACCTCGGCGACCCCTTTCACAGAGGCTACCGCGTAACGCAGATTCCAATCCTGAATCGAGCGCAACTGCGCGAGATCATGTTTGCCGCTGTCGTCGACGAGCGCGTATTCGTAAACCCAGCCGACACCCGTTGCGTCCGGCCCGATCACTGGGTTCACACCCTCCGGCAGCGAGCCGCGCACCGAATTCAAATATTCAATGACGCGCGATCGCGCCCAATAAATGTCAGTACCGTCCTCGAAGATGACGTAAACGAACGATTTGCCGAACATCGACTCGCCACGGACGAATTTCACTTTTGGTGCCGCAATGAAGACCGTGGAAATTGGATAAGTGATTTGGTCCTCAACCAGATCGGGCGAACGTCCCTCCCAATCGGTGTAAACGATCACCTGCACGTCGCTCAGGTCAGGAATCGCATCAAGCGGCGTGTGGATCAGCCCGTAAATGCCGGCAGCGACGCCAAAGATGGCGAAAATGAGAACGAGAAATTTGTTCCGCGCGCTTGCTTCGATCAGTCGCTCGATCACGATTTCCTCTGTTTATTGCTCTTGAAAATCCTTGAGCGCCCCCTGAATTTTTGACTCGGCGTCGATTAGAAAATTCGCGCTCGCCACGACACGCTCGCCTTCTTTTAAGCCACTGTTGACAGCATAAACGTCGCCAAACTTTCCGCCGAGTTCGAGAACGCGCGGCTCGAGTTTGCCTTCGCCTTTATCAACAAAGGCGATGTTGCGCTTGCCCGTCGGGATAATCGCGCTCACCGGCACGACCAGGGATCTCCCCATGTCCATATCGAGCACAAGATCGACATACATGTCGGGCTTGAGTTTTAAGTCCGGGTTCTGAATGTCGAGTCGCACCCGGCCGGTTCGCTTCACGTTGTCAATGAAAGGATTAATGAGCGTGATTTGGCCCTGAAACTTTTCGCCGCGGTAAGAGGAGGAAGTCACTGTGACCTCCTGGCCGATTTGGAGCATCGGTAATTCATCCTGATAAAACTCGCCCCAAACCCACACCGCAGAGAGATCAGCGACCTCGACAAGCGGACTGCCCATCGCCACGCGCGCCCCTTGCGTCACTGGAAGGTTTTGAACGACGCCATCAACTTTCGAAAGGATCGGGAGCGATTCTTCGGCTTGCCGTGTTTGTTCGATCTTCGTGATCTGTTCGTCGGTAACGTTCCAGAGCCTGAGCCGTCGTTCCGCTGAGTCGATCAGATGCTGAAAATCTCCGCGCGCCGAGTGCGTGTTTCTTGGTGTCCGGTCACGCGAGCGCAGCAAGTCGATCAATTCGCGCTGTGTGGTTAGCAACTCAGGGCTGTAGAGTTTCATCAGCACCTGATTTTTTTTAACCAGCTCGCCTGGAGCATTGACGCCCAATTCCTGTACGTAGGCGACTGTTCGCGAGACCACGCGCCAGATTCGCTGGGTTTCCGGCACGACACGACCAACCGCACGGATGCTGTGATTGAGCGGTTTCATTTCGACCGTGGCGAAAGTGACGCCGATCTGTTGCTGACGTTCGACCGGCACGATGAATTCGTGTGACGGAGATGAAGTCGCACTGCTGTCGGGCGGTTTTCCCGCCAGCATTGCCGCGTGGTCATGTTGAGGGGGATTTTTACTGGTGCGCGCTGGGGTTGTGCTCCCCTTCATCACCGGCACAAGGTCCATGGAACAGATGGGACACTTTCCGGGTCCCTTCTCTCGTACAGAAGGATGCATCGTGCAGGTCCAGTAATCGATGTTGCTGTCTCTGCCGTCTGCGCCGCGTTTCGAGCACGCGGGCGTGATCGCGAGCAGCACAAGGAGAACCGTCAAACGGGAAACGGGACTATGGAACGGCGGCTTCATTTTGATTTCCTGCTCTCCACGGAATTTTTCGGGGGAAGCCAGTCCTCGATGCCGACGATTGCGACGAGTTCTGCCACCGCGACTTGGTAGTCGGCAAGATGATTTACGTGGGCCGATTCAACGTCCTGCAGGACGCGCTGCGCAGTAATTAGCTCTAGAAAATTCGCACTGCTTGTCTCGTACGCGACTCGATTCGCTTGCACGGCCTGCCGCGCAAGCGGCAGAATTTTGTCGCTATAAAGCTCGTAGTGATGAGCCGCTGTTTCGATTTTCTTAAGCTGATCGCGGACTAGGCCGAGCGTTTCGGTACGCGTGGCTTCGAGCTCGTGCTGCGCGCTCTCGAAATTCCGCCGGGCCTCGGTTACTATCGCGGAATATTTTCTGGGATTGAGAAATGGCAGGTCGATCGAAACGCCGACATCGAGCTCGCTGACTGCTTGGCCCGCTCCATTGTACCGCTGTGCTTGAACATCGAGTGTTGGATCAGGGAACCGCTGGCGGTTCGCGAGCTCAAGGCGGAATCTTTCGGCTTCGACGCGGTTTTGAGCTCGCTGCATTTCCGGTCGTGCGCTCAGGGCGACAGCTTGCAACGCTTGCAATGAAAAGTGCGGTGGTTGAAACGGAATCTGAAATGGCTGGGCGAGCGGAGACTGCGCTGGCCGATTCATCAGCACGTTGAGCTGCGATTGCGCGTCTGAAATTCGGCGGAAAATATCGGACTGTGCTTCGAGCAGTTTGGCCGCGTCGGTTTGCGCAGTGAGCACATCGGCCTGACTGGCGTTGCCGACTTCGTAGCGCTGGCGGTTGACTTCGGCAAATTGACTGAGCAGATCGACGTTGCGCTGGTTTACTTCGAGCTGCGCATATTCGTTTGCCAGCCGATAAAAAGCCGCGTGAGCGCGCGCAAGTAGATCGAGCTCGCTCCGCCGAAAATCCTCGAAGGCTGCGCCGGCTTCGGCCGTCGCTGCTCGCGCCCGACTCAGATTTTTTCCTGAAATTGGAACTTCCTGCTGCAGAATGAAGCTTTGGTCCGTGAATGCGTTTGGCGGGATCGAGACATAGCGCGCGACGCGCGACCTTGCCTGAGCTCGCAAATCCTCCCACGCGGCGGCTTGCGGCACGCGCGCCTTCATTGCCGACCATCTCTCCTGCGCCGCCTTGATTGTCGGATTATTTGCGAGGACAACGGTGGTTACCTCATCGAGCGAAAGCGCGCCCGCTCGAACTGCACTGTCATTGTCTCCGGCCTGCGCAGTCCGGAAAGTTAAAGCTGGAATTAGATTAAGTAATAGAAGGTAAGTTGTTTTCATTGATCCAAGAGAACGGTTGAAGTCCAGGCGTGCCGATGAATGGGCACACCCCGGGCGTCAGCGTCCGTGGATCAGATGAGGCGAATGCAGATCAACGCGAGGGTCGGCGGCGCATGCGCCGCGAACGCTACATTGGATCGGAGGGATGTTTGAACACCAGATTCCGAACTGGGCGAAATTGCCAAGGGTAATGCGACGTTTGTCGCACTCACTTTGTAGTTGGAATCAGCTTTTCCCAGCGGCTGCGTGGAAGTCGATTTATGCTGGTTTGCAGTCACGCAACAGGTCTTGTTCGCGCAACAAGTCGCCTTACAAGCTTGTTCTGCTGGCGCGCTGGAGAGGATGCAGGAGCGTGCAGCGGACGCCATTGGGGCCACGACTAGAGTGACACCCGCCGCCACCGAAATCATGATCCTGCTCAACATCGAGTCTCGGTATAACACAGATTAGACTTTGTAACACAGATTAGACTCTGAGTCGAAAACAGCGTTCACGGAGGTGATCGGGCCGCCGCGCCGTGCGGATTGCTGGGCACGCCGTCCTTACCATTGACCCGCGGGTTTTTGTTTGCATTTCTACGAGGTTTTTGCGAGGAAGGAGGCTAGAATTTATTTCAACGAAAAGACGAAAAACATGAAAACTGACGATTTGGAAACCGTAGCAATAAAACTGGTCGCACCGGGCAAAGGGATTCTGGCAGCCGATGAAAGTTCGGGCACCATCGAGAAACGATTGAAAAGCATCAATGTCCCTTCCACGGAGGAAAACCGGCGGATGTATCGTCAAATTTTGTTTACCACAAAGGGCGCCGGCGATTTCATCAGCGGCGTGATTCTGTACGACGAAACAATTCGGCAGAAGAATCAGGACCGCCGAAGTTTTGTCGAAGTGCTGGAGCAACAGGGGATTGTTCCCGGCATCAAAGTGGATAAGGGCGCCAAGGCGATGGCCAATTTCCCTGGCGAAAAGATCACCGAGGGTTTGGACGGCCTGCGCGAGCGATTAATCGAATATCGGAAACTTGGTGCGCGCTTTGCCAAATGGCGCGCGGTTATCACAATCGGCGACGGAATTCCCACTGGGGCGTGCATCGACTCGAACGCGGAGGCTTTGGCGCGTTACGCGGCGCTTTGTCAGGAAAATGATTTGGTGCCGATCGTCGAACCGGAAGTGCTCATGGACGGTACGCACACACTCGAACGGCACTTCGAAGTTACCGCGCAAACATTGCGCAGCGTTTTCAATTCTTTAGCGGAGCACCGCGTTGTGCTCGAAGGAATACTGCTGAAGCCGAACATGGTGCTTTCTGGCAAAGAGAATCCAAAGCAGGCTCCAGTGCAGGAAGTCGCTGAAGCCACGGTTCGTTGTCTGAAGCGCGTGGTTCCCGCGGCTGTGCCGGGTATTGTGTTTCTATCGGGCGGCCAAACCGATCAACAAGCGACGGAACATCTAAACGCAATGAATCGGATGGGCGATCTTCCGTGGCAGCTGAGCTTTTCCTATGGCCGCGCGTTGCAAGCTCCGGTCCTCAAAGCCTGGAAAGGGGAGACAGCAAACGTCGATGCTGCTCAAACGGCATTTCATCACCGTGCGTGGTGTAATAGCAAAGCTCGATTCGGTAAATATACCGAAGAGATGGAAACAGCGAAGGCCGCATGATGTTTGGCGCAGCAATAATGCGGCGTTGTTTGTTAGGCGTCCCAATCTTAATGATGCTGTCCGGCGTGGCAGCACAATCGGCGCCAGAGATCAGTCCCAACGGGTTTCTCGTTAAATTTGATGTGAGCATCAACGCGCCTGCGGCGAAGGTGTACGACGCATCGATTGGACAAGTTGGCTCCTGGTGGAACCCCGAGCATACGTATTCGCATGACGCGAAAAATCTCTCCATCGATGCGCGGCCGGGCGGCTGTTTTTGCGAAAAGCTGCCTAACGGCGGCGGAATAGAACATCTTCATGTAGTTTACGTCGCTCCACCCCAAGTTGTTCGGTTCTCGGGCGCGCTAGGCCCGCTACAGGCCTCCGGTGTTGCAGGAAGCATGACATGGAAGTTAACCGGCGGCCGGGGTAATACCCTGCTTGAGCTCTCGTACAGCGTCGGCGGATTTATTCCTGGCGGCTTCGAGAAAATGGCGCCAGCTGTAGAAGCCATGCTGCGCGAACAGCTTGATCGGCTGAAGCTGTTTGTTGAGACTGGCAAGCCGACACACTGAATCGCCGTTTTTTAAGCGGCGGTTTTGTCCCTACCGGTAAACGCGCTGCGCGACAGTTTACTGCGACCAGCGTACAATTCAGTTGATGAAAACTGACGCTGACCGTGAGTCATCCGGACATTCCTGTTGCGGCCGGCATGATCACCATCAGATCACCAATGTCGAAGTCACGGAGGAGCGCCAGCCAGTAAAGAAATACTTCTGTCCGATGTGTGAAGGCGTGGAGAGCGACACGCCGGGCAGTTGCGCGAGCTGCGGCATGACGTTGGAACGCAATCCTGCCTTCCTCGAGCGGAACAACGTTATCTACACCTGCCCAATGCATCCCCAGATTCAGCAGGATCATCCCGGAAATTGCCCGATATGCGGCATGACACTGGAGCCGGCGACGATCGGAGCCGGGGATAAAGAAGAACAGCAGGAAATCCATTCGCTGTCGCGCAAGTTCTGGGTCGCGCTCGTGCTCACAATTCCCGTGATGATTCTTGCGATGGGCCATGCCATTCCAGGGCTGAATGTTGATGTGATCGTTCCCAGACAAATCGGGAAATGGATCGAATTTGGCCTAACGACTCCAGTCGTCCTTTGGGCCGGCGGCTTTTTCTTTGCGCGAGCCTGGCAATCGATCGTCAATCGCAGCCTCAACATGTTTACGCTCATCGCCGTGGGCGTAGGCGCAGCTTATGTCTTTAGCGCGGTCGCTGTCATCACTCCGGGAATTTTTCCGGAATCCTTCCGGCAGCACGGCGAAATAGGCCTCTATTTTGAAGCAGCGGCGGCCATCACGACGCTAGTGTTATTAGGCCAACTAATCGAGGCGAAAGCGCGCAGCCGCACCGGGCAGGCAATCCAGGCGCTGCTTGGCCTGGCAGCAAAAACGGCGCATCGCGTACGCGATAGGCAGGAAGAGGAAATCCCGGTAGACGCAATTCAAAAAGGCGACCTATTGCGTGTGCGGCCCGGTGAAAAGGTGCCGGTCGACGGTGTGATCGTTGAAGGCCAAAGCAATGTCGATGAATCTATGATCACAGGCGAACCGATGCCGGTAAGCAAAGTCGCAGGGGACAAAGTAGTGGGAGCCACAGTGAATCAGACCGGCTCGTTTTTGATGCGTGCGGAGCGAATCGGATCTGAAACGCTGCTGGCGCAGATTGTGCAAATGGTTGCGGAAGCGCAGCGTAGCCGTGCGCCCATTCAGAAACTCGCTGACACAGTCTCAGGTTATTTCGTGCCGGCGGTCATCAGCATTGCGATAATCACTTTTATCGTCTGGTCGATTTTTGGACCGTCCCCTGCCATGGCGTACGCGCTGGTGAATGCCGTTTCAGTTCTGATTATTGCATGTCCATGCGCCCTCGGGCTTGCCACGCCGATGTCGATCATGGTTGGCGTCGGACGCGCCGCGCATGCGGGCATCTTGGTAAAAAATGCTGAGGCCATCGAGATCACCGAAAAAGTCACGCACCTGATCACGGACAAGACCGGTACCTTAACAGCCGGGAAACCGGAGCTCGTCAGTCGGGTGAGCGACAAAGGCACGAGCGGACAGGAACTCTTGCAGATTGCTGCATCAGTGGAAGTGCAAAGCGAACATCCACTTGCTGGTGCAATTGTAGAAGCGGCGAAGAAGGAACGAATCGCGTTAGGCGAAGTAACGGATTTTCAGTCTACAACCGGTGGCGGTGTGTCGGCAAAGCTCGACGGCAGGCGTGTGCTCGTCGGCAAAGAGAAATTCCTGGGTGATTCTGGCGTCGCTATTTCGGACAAGCTCAAAAGAGAAGCAGATCGCTTGCAGGAACAAGCCCAAACGACTGTCTGGGTCGCGTTAGACGAACACGCCATTGGCGTGCTTGGTATCGCAGATCCTATTAAGCCGACGACTCGGGATGCGATTCGCGCGCTTCACGACATGGGACTGGAGATCATCATGTGCACGGGCGACAATCGGCGTACGGCCGAATCGGTTGCCCGCGACTTAGGCATTGATGAGTTCCGCGCGGAAGTCACGCCGGATGAGAAAATTGACATCGTCAAGAAATTGAAAAGCACAGGTGCAATCGTTGCGATGGCGGGCGACGGAATTAATGACGCGCCGGCTCTCGCGGCTGCCGATGTAGGAATCGCGATGGGAACGGGGACCGATGTCGCGATCGAAAGCGCGGGCATTACGCTCGTGAAAGGCAATCTCGTAGGGATCGTCAAAGCAATGAACCTCAGTCGCGCCGTGATGCGCAATATCCGGCAGAATTTGTTCTTTGCCTTCATATATAACGCACTTGGGATACCAATCGCTGCCGGCATCCTGTTTCCGTTCTTTGGCATTCTTCTTAGCCCGATGATCGCCGGCGCAGCGATGAGCTTTAGCTCGGTTTCTGTGATTGCGAACGCGCTCCGACTTCGGTCTGTGAATTTGTAGGCTTCGCCTAACCACAGGTGGATCGAGATCTCCGAGCTCGATGCCTTTCCTTCGCGAAGCGCAGGTCTTTTTCCAACTGGTTCCGCATATGCCAACGCGCCCGGAGGTCGCGTTCCACCTTAATGTTTCGTGCACAGGTGGATGGACTTGAAAGCCCGGCCGTTGCTTCGCATCCGTTACGGCTCAGAAGATGATGGCAACATCCTCGCCAAAGGCGCTGGAGGAAATCTGACGCACACACGCTCCGTGCATATGCCAACGCGCTCGGAGATCGCGTTCCACCTTCGATTACGCGGACAGGTGGATCGAGATCTCCGAGCTCGATGCCTTTCCTTCGCGAAGCGCAGTTCTTTTTGCTATTGGTTCCCCATATGCCCACGCGCCCGGAGGTCGCGTTCCATCTTTAGCAGCTCGGTGATTGGGATGGCTTGCTCGACACTCGTTCTTCCGGCAATTTGTTTATTATGAGCACACGAGCTGTTGTCCGCGTATCGCTTGCAGTTCTTCTTGCACCGGTTGTGTCGCTGACTGCGCAAGACCATCCAAGACCTCCACAGCAATCCCAGTCCCAACAACTGCCACAGTCAGCGAAAGGCGCTGCTCAGGCTTCGGTGATGCAAGCGAGCATGTCGGAAGTTTCTGACGGATTACAGAGATTCATCAGCGACTACTCAGCGAAATCAAAGGACAAAAAATTTCATATGCCATACCAGCGTAAAGATCTCGCGCTGGATCTGGTCAAAGTTCACGACGATCGGTTCTCGAATCTTGGCAATGATAAATATTTCGCCTGTGTCGATATGAAAGGCGCCGACGGCAAACTTTACGATGTTGATTTCTTCATGTTGGTAAAACCCGGCAAATTGACCGTCACAGAAACATCCGTTCACAAGATCAACGGCAAACCGCTGTACAACTGGAAGCAGGAAGGCGGCGTTTGGAAGAAAGTGAAGGTATAGCAAAATTGTAGGCGCCTGTGTCAGCCCCGAAAGCGTTCGGGGTTCATAGCCGTAACGGTTGCGAAGCAACGGCCGAGCTTTCAAACGCCCTACGAGAGCGGAGCTGTAGCCGGCGGCCCTGTGGGCCGCGCCCGCCGACGTTTGCGACAGTCAGAGACTGCCGCTACAGATGAAGCTGAAATGCCGAAAACGTTTTTCATCACCACGGCGATTGATTACACGAATTCGCCACCGCATGTCGGTCACGCTTATGAAAAAGTGCTGGCGGATGTAATTGCGCGCTATCACCGGCTTAAAGGTGAAAAAGTTTTCTTTTTGACCGGCGTCGACCAGCACGGCCAGAAAGTGCAGCAATCCGCCGCGAAAGCAGGCGTGCCTCCGGCCGAATTTGTCAAAGAGATCACGCAGAAGTTCGTTGAACTCTGGAAAAAGCTCGATGTTCAGTACGATGAATGGGCGGAGACAATCAGCGATCGCCACAAGAAAGTTGTTCAAGGAATTTTGCAGCGGCTCTTCGACGAAGGTCAAATCTGCAAGGATAAACAGGCCGGTCATTACTCAGTTCGCCAGGAACAATTTTTAACCGACAAAGAACGCGGTCCGGACGGTCAGTTTGGTCCCGAATGGGGACAGGTGGAATTTCGGGAAGAGGAAAATTATTACTTTAAACTGGGGCAACACAAAGAGTGGCTCCTGCAATATCTCGACAACCGCAAAGACGCAGTCGTTCCCGATTTTCGCCAGAAAGAGTTGCGCAATGCAGTTGAGCGACTCACCGGAGACCTCTGCATCTCGCGACCAAAATCGCGGCTCGATTGGGGGATCGAACTACCGTTCGACAAGAATTTCGTCACTTACGTCTGGTTTGACGCCCTGACGAACTACATCAGCTTCGCCGATTACGATCCATCGAAATTCAACGTCGAACATCAATCATCAAACTTCCGGGATCGTTGGCCGGCTCTTCAAATTATCGGTAAAGACGTGCTCGTCCCGGCGCACGGCATTTATTGGCTAATCATGCTGCACGCGATCGGCTTCCCCGATGAGCAAATGCCGCAATTACTGGTGCACGGATGGTGGAATATCAGCGGCGCGAAGATGAGTAAGAGCGTAGGTAACATCGTCGATCCCGTTGTTCTAGCGGATAAATACACCGCCGATGCGCTGCGTTACTACTTGATGAGCGACATGGCAATCGGCCAGGACGCCGATTTTTCGGAAGAACGGCTTGTTGAACGTTATAACACCGATTTGGCTAATTCGTTAGGCAATTTGCTCAATCGAACGCTAAATATGGTTCATCGTTATCGCGATGGCGTCATCACAAAAACAGGCGGCGATTCGCCCCTGGCTGTGCAAGCCGCGGACTTGTTGCGCTATTATGAGAGCGCGTTTGACCGATTCGAGGTACATGCCGCGATCAGCCGCTTAATGGAGTTCGCCAGGACCTGCAATGCCTTCATCGAAATGAGCGCACCATGGAGACTTTCGAAAGACCCGGGTCGTTCGGAAGCATTAGACCATGTGTTATTTGTTCTTGCCGAGTCCCTGCGGGTTATTGGCATTTTGCTCTCTCCGATTGTACCTACTGCCGCGCGCGAGATTTTCTACCAGCTCAATGTTCGCGAAGAGCGCCAGCTTTCCGATCCAAGTTGGGGCGGTTTCCAGGACAGCCATCATCTCGGCAAACCAACGCCGCTGTTTCCGAGGATCGAAGCTCTTGAATTGTAGGGCAACCACATTGGTTGCCGTCAGTGACGCGCCTGCCGTGCAAAAAAATTGGCGAACTCTGACCACGCGTGCATTCTTCGCAACGCGTCCTAACGATATCCGCCGGTTGGTAGGCACCGGTTCCCGACACGCCAGAGTTCGCGTTTTTTTTGTGGCGCGCCCGGAGGCCACCCCGCAGATGTGGAGCGGCACTCCCGGCGGGAACCCAGAACAGCTATTGCGAGCAGCCGGGTGTTAGCAAAACCTTGTTGAAACTTTCGAGTGTCGCCGCGTCGTTGACCATCTGCTGGGCAGTCATCGTCGATGGCTTCACGTGATAGGGCAGCATGCCACTGAACCCGCTCAACAGACTGTCCGCATCGTTGATTGTGACGGGAACAGGGTCCGGTTCATCAGCGCCATTGGCGACGTTCAGTTTGGCGGCGATCAGTTGATCGGCCAGGATCAGACTGGCATCGGCTCTCGGTCCGGTGCCAACAGAAGTCCTCAATATCCTCAGTAATTGCGTCCTGGTGTAAGTCTGGAAACAGTGATTCCGCCGTTGAATCGCCTGCGCTCGCGGCGTCGTAAATCGCCTCCGCTGTTTGCTGATCGAACAAAACGAAGTCGTGATTGCCGCCGCGCTTGACGGCCCGGTCGCGATCCCATGTATCCGAGAGGAAATGTTTGACTGACACGAGTAGAAAGGAGCGAAACTTTCCATGTATTCGATCCGCACGCGTGTAAGCTCGCGTCCGCAGAAAAAACGCGAAAAATGATTGGGTCAAATCCTGAGCATCAGCAGGAGAGTAACCGCGCCGCCGAATGAAACTGTAGATTGGCGCCCAATAGGTCTTGCACAACTTCGCGAGCGCGTTTTCAGCCTGAGGTGCATTCGTTAGAGCAGATTGCGCAACCACGCTCCAGT